>JBDHUR010000003.1:0-87623 GCA_039809265.1 Minisyncoccia bacterium | reverse complement strand
AAAGCTATCCTAAACACCGTGCACGGGTATACAGCCAGCCAGTCTCTTGTGGACGGGCCAAGCAAGAAAGATTTGCGCGAAGGCCGAGCTGCTGCTATGAACATCGTACCTTCGTCTACTGGCGCAGCTATAGCTGTAACAAAAGCTTTTCCTCAGCTTGAGGGACTTTTTGACGGCATATCCATCCGTGTTCCGGTGGTAGCTGGGTCCATAGTAGACGTAACTTTCATCTCAAAGCGCGAAACTACAGCAGAGGAAGTGAATGATATTTTGAAAAAGGCCGCACAAGACTCACGCTGGAGTAAGGTCTTTGCTGTAACCAGCGAACCGCTTGTTTCTAGCGACATCTTGGGCGAGTCACATGCCTCCGTCGCAGACCTGGAAATGACCCGTGTTGTCGGCGGCAACCTTGTGAAGGTCATGGGCTGGTACGACAACGAAATGGGGTATACGCATACTTTGGTTGAACATGTGATCAAAACTGGTAAGACGATCTAAAACATGGAACAGTTTCCAAATCCAACAAAATTACCTGAACAAATTGAAGCACAACTTCAACAGAAAATTTCTTTTGCAAAAGAGCATGCGTTGACGCATGAAGCAGAAAAAGAAATTTCTGAAAAGGAGTTTGAGATGGAAGCAATTTCAAGTCAAAGAGAGCTTACTGATGAAGAGGTAGAACTCTTCTACTCTTTCCGTGAGAAAATGAATGACGCGACCATTCGCGTCGAGACATTACCAGAAGCACGGAGAGTGATGGAGGTGCTTGGCTTCAATGAAGCTGATCTCATTGATACTTTGGCTCATGAAAATGCTCATGGAAACAAAGCTGAGCAGTTGGGTGCAAATCATCATGGATACAGCTTCACTTTGTCGGAAACTGCTGATGGTAAGTTTGCAGTTCAACCGCAGGCAATCACTTCAATTCCTGATGAGTGGTCGACAAAGAAAGCAAATGAGGTAGATGCTCAAATTCTTCAAGCTCCCGACGAATACGGCAATAAAATGTCTGATTCGGACAAGAAAAAGCTTGAGGAAATATACCGACAATGACATGGTATGATAATGAAGACGCATACACTTATACGCTTGTGGAGCATGTGATACGAACGGGGCAGACAATTAAATAAAAGTCATGGAAAATAATTGGGAAAATACGCGAAGGATTAACATTTTTTTAATGCTACACTTTTAAGATATGAAAATCTACATCGGGAGTGATCATGCTGGGTACAATCTGAAGGAACATTTGGTTCCTTATATTCAAGGTCTTGGCTTTGAAGTTGTGGATGCCGGTGCAAAGCAGTACGATATTGGAGATGATTATCCTACATATATCTCAAAAGTTGCAAAAGCTGTTTCGAATTTTTCTCACAGCAGAAAGGGCATAGTGCTTGGCGGCTCGGGTAATGGCGAGGCCATGATGGCAAATCGCTTTCCGGGAGTCCGCGCGGCTGTTTTCTATGGTGGAGCATTACCTGTATCTTCTGTAGATGCAGAAGGAAAAGAAAGTAGGGATCCACTAGAAATTGTGCGCTTAAGTAGGCTTCACAATGATGCAAATGTGCTTTCCATCGGAGCAAGATTTGTTTCTGAGGACGAAGCCAAGCAAGCAGTAAAAGTTTGGCTTGAGACAAAGTTTGAGGGCGAGGACAGGCATATGCGTAGGGTGCGCATGCTAGATACTTTGGCTCCGCATGGTAAAGTTTTAAGGTATTTTGTTTTACTTTTGCTCGCAGTTCTTGTTGTTGTGTTTCTTGTTTTATATCGCTCCTAATTTTTTATGAAAGAAATAATACCGGCGATACTGCCGAAAAATTTTGAAGACTTGAAGAAAAAGGTAGGGCAAATGCGCGGCATGGTGCCGCTTTTGCAAGTGGATTTGTGCGACGGCGTTTTTGTTCCAAGCATTACTTGGCCGTTCAATGACAAAGATGCAGGAAGTGTGGACGACATTCTGAACGAGCGCGAAGGTATGCCGTATTGGGAAGATATAAATTTTGAATTTGATCTTATGGTTTCGTCTGCTGTGGAAGACATAGAGAAATACGTCAGACTTGGCGCAAGGCGGCTTGTTTTCCACATAGAAGCCGTGGGAGAGATAGCGGAGTTTAAGGAGTTTCTGGAAGGTATGGATATGTATTTCAAAGAAAACTTGGATATAGGTGTGGCTATAGGTAACGATACAGATGTATCTCTCCTAGATGAAGTAGTGCATGAGATAGATTTCATACAACTGATGGGTATAAGAGAGATTGGTAAGCAGGGTGAGCCATTTGATGCGCGGGTTCTAGACAGAGCAAGAGAGCTTAAAACAAAATATGCAGACATGGTGCTGTCTGTAGACGGATCTGTAAATGAAGATACAGCGCCTCTTTTACTGGAAGCTGGTGTGGACAGGCTCGTCGTCGGTTCGGCTATATGGGAGTCGGAAGATGTAATCGGCGCTGTGGAATACTTTAAACAGCTTATCCAAAAATAAATGTGATATAATATTTGCGATGTTAACTTTGCAAGGAATAAAAAATTTAGAGATTAAAGCAAATGAAATCCGCGAGAGTATCATCTCCATGTTACTTGAAGCAAAAAGCGGACACACTGCAGGACCTCTCGGTATGGCAGATGTTTTTACTGCCTTATATTTTTATTCTTTGAAGCATGATCCTAAAAATCCAAGTTGGGAAGAAAGGGATCGTGTCGTTCTGTCCAACGGACATATTGCTCCGATACTTTATGCAAGCATGGCTCACGCAGGGTACTTTCCATTGGAAGAATTGCAAACTCTGCGCAAGTTTGGCTCGCGTCTCCAAGGCCACCCGCACAGGGAGTACTTGCCAATGCTGGAAACTTCTTCTGGCCCGCTTGGGTCTGGTCTTTCGCAGGCAGTTGGCATGGCAATCGCAGACCGCATGGACAAGGGTATTACTACGGACAGAACTATCTATTGTCTCATGTCAGATGGTGAGCATGACGAAGGTAATACATGGGAAGCTATACTGCTTGCCGGCAAAGAAAAGCTGCGCAATTTGATAGCTATAGTAGATAGGAACAATATACAAATAGACGGATACACAGAAGATATAATGCCACTTGGTGATATGGCAAAAAAGTACGAAGCGTTCGGCTGGCATGCTCAAGAGATTGATGGGCACAATTTTGAGGAAATAGTAGATGCGATAAACCAAGCGAAAGCAGTATTTGAGAAGCCGTCTGTGATAGTTGCGCGTACTATCCCGGGGAAAGGCGTGAAAGAGTTTGAAAGAGATTATCATTGGCACGGCAAGGCGCCAAACAAAGAAGAAGCTGACATGGCGTTGAAAGAACTTCGAACTTTAGTAGGGAAGATTGTGAGCGAGCACGAATAAAAATATGGAAATCAAACCAGGACAAATATATAGACACTACAAAGGCAAGACTTATAAGATTATAATTCTAGGGAGACATTCAGAAACCCTGGAGGATCTGGTTGCCTATCAAAGACAAGAAGATGGTAATGTGTATTTCAGACCAAAAGAGATGTTTTTCCAAAATGTAGAATACGAAGGAAAAATTGTGCCCAGGTTTGCATTGGTTAGCGAATAAACTCCATGCTTAATAAAAATCTAAAACTAAATGAAAAAATGTTTGACAAGGATGTTGAGCAAATCCCTATCCGAAAAGGTTTCGGAGAAGGTTTGGTTTTAGCTGGTGAGGCGGATGTAAATGTAGTCGCACTTTGTGCAGATTTGACAGAAAGCACCCAAATGCATTTGTTCAAGGAAAAGTTTCCTGAACGGTTTGTAGAGATCGGTGTTGCCGAGCAAAACTTGGTTACAGTCGGCTCCGGCATGGCTGCCATGGGTAAAATACCTTTTGTTTCAAGCTACGCAATGTTTTCCCCTGGAAGGAATTGGGAGCAGATCCGCACTACTATTGCCTACAATGACCGCGGAGTTATTATTGTCGGAAGTCATGCTGGGGTATCTGTCGGTCCAGATGGCGGGACACACCAAGCGATAGAAGACATTGCCATAATGCGTGCCATGCCAAATATGATGGTTGTTTCTCCATGCGATGCTATTGAAGCTAAAAAGGCAACTATGGCTCTTTCAAAAATGAAGCTCCCAGCATACTTACGTCTTGCACGAGAGAAAACTCCGCTCATGACTACAGCAGACACACCTTTTGAAATAGGTAAATCGCAAATTGTTTGGGATTCTGCTAGACCGGTAGTTGGGATAGTTGCAACAGGTGCACTTCTTCATAAAGCATTGCTCGCTGCAAAAGAGTTGGAAAGTGAGGGCACGCAAGTTCGTGTTGTAAATCTTGCAACTATAAAGCCGCTAGACGAAGCAGGTGTTTTACTTTTGGCGAAAAATACAGGTGCGATAGTGGCTGTAGAGGAACACCAAATTGCTGGTGGGATGGGAGGTGCTATTGCTGAATGTTTGGCAAAGCACTGTCCGGTGCCGATGGAGTTTGTAGGCGTAGAAGACAAGTTTGGACAGTCTGGCACACCAGAAGAACTCCTTGCACACTATGGCATGAGCGTTGAACATATAAAAAAGGCAGTGCTAGCTGTGCTTTCTCGTAAAGAGAAAGGCAAGAATGAAGAGATTTAGTTCTCTTTAACCTTACGGAAAAATTGCAACGCCTCTTCTACTTCTTTTTTATTACTTTCTATTTCAAGTATTTCTGCCTTTAATTTTTCAAAATCTTCTTTGTCGCCAAGGATGACTACATCTTTATCCATGTCTTCTCTTAAGATGTTGTAGTATGATTCCATATATTTATATAGCTCTTCTAGTCGTGATTTAGATATATTTAAAACTTCAATACTATCCATAATAGCCTTACCTACATCTGTTGGAGTGTCAAGGTTTTTTTCATTAAACATTTTTTCAAAAGTTTTTTGTTTTTGTGTTGCAGATAATAAAGATTCTTTTTTGTTTATGATTTCTTCATTTACCATATGAAGTTCGCCTTTTTGGTTTTTAAGGATACTTTGAAATATTTTGTTTTCTTGTTCTGGTGACATCATATATTTATTTTATCTTTTTAACCTTATAATCGATTGGTGCACTAGCCATGTACTTTTCCATTTCTTCCATAGCTAAAAGACCTTTTTGTGCGCCAATATCTCGCACTACTGACATGGAATTTATTGGTGCGTAAGCCAGGGCTTCTTTTAGTGTTTTATCTTTAGCAAGCATAGCAACTACGGTGGAAGCAAAAGCATCTCCAGCACCAGTACGTTCATACGGGTCATGCGGATATATAGGCATAAAAAAAGCTTCAGTACCATCATAAGCGTATGCACCGTTTATTCCGTCCGTAATCACTACTATTTTGGGTCCAAGCTGGTTAACTTCTTGCATTAAATTTATTATCTTTTCTTCTTTAGAAACTACAACATTATCGCGTTTGCCTAATATTCTTTCAGCTTCTTCTACGTTGCAGAAAAATATATCGCTCCGTTTATATATACTTTTCAATTTTTCTTTCCCAAGCTTTATTTGGAAAGTTCCAGGCTGGAATGCAAGCTTTATTTCTGGATGAACTTCTAAGTAGTTTGCAATTTCTTCATGATATTCTACAGAATTTTCTCCCATAGATGAAAGGTAGACCCACTTTGGTAAACGGATGTCAGGCAGTGAGTATGGGAATGGAGCATGTTTTACAAGTATTGTGCGCTCCACTTCATACCAGAGCACATAGTGGTAGTTGGTAGGGAACTCTGTATTTGTTTTTATAAATTCCGTAGATACTTTATTTTTCTCCAGTTCTATCAAGCAGTCTTTGCCATTCTGGTCGTTTCCGATTGTAGCAATAAGAGCTGTGGAAAGTCCAAGTCTTGCGCCAGAGACGGCGGCATTTGCGCTATTGCCGACAGCCTTTACTACTTCCACGAAGTCATATGGAACTTTGTCTCCAAAACGTACAGAAAGCCTACAGTTTTCGTTATCTATATCACAAGTTGCCTCTGCATCTGAAAGTCTTATAAATGCGTCTGTTACAATGTCACCGATAGCTAAAATATCATAATTTTTCATGGATATATTTTAGCATATGAGAGTGAGGAAAGAAGAAAAAATACCTGTTGACAAGTTAGATTGAGTGGTGTAGAATACAAGGAAATTTAAAAATTCAAAATAAGATGGAAAAATGCAAAAGAAGTTACCCGTTATTTATCGTTTTGGTGGTTTCTCTAATCGCTTTCTCAAGCTGTTCAAAAAAGACTTCACCTTCTTTTGGTAGTAAAAAAAACACTTCTGCTTTCAACTATATCCCTGTCCGCAGTGATACGGTAAATGTACAAAAATGGACACCTGAGTATATAAAGAATGTGCAGTTTTATTTAAACAAAGCCTTTGACTTAACAGGTGCCTACAAGACAGGTAGTAGAATGATTGGACCTGAAGGCGAAGTGGTTTACAAAGACTCTTTGGTTCGTCCACTGATCCATTTCCCCACGAAATGTAAATGTATAGTGGTAGATGTAAATAGTACCAATAAATGGCTTGTAGATTGTGATGAAAAAAAAGAAGGGAATATACCGCAGATAGTATTCCAAGCCACAAGTTCCGGGTTGTACTATCTAGCTACAAAACAAGACGGCACAATACCTTGTGATGGAGTAAACTACACCCCCAGCAACATGGATGTTTTTCTTACTATCAAAGTTATAAATGAAAAAAGCTTGATAAAAATGGAAGATACAGCCACTGGGCGCAGCGTAAATGGAAAGTAATTTCAAAACCAAAAATCCCCCCATGTTATAAACATGCAGGGGATTTTTATTTTGGTATAATAGGCACATGAAACTCAAAGAATGTATTGAAAAGGCTAGAAGCGAAGGTAAGGCGGTTGGACATTTTAACTTTGCTACAATAGAAGGTTTGCATGCTATAGCGGATGCTGCGCGAGAACTTGGCGTGCCAGTCATTGTCGGTAATGCCGAAGGAGAGGAGAATTTTGTCGGCACAGAGGAAGCAGTCGCTCTTGTAAAAACTATAAAAGAAAAATACAGCCAAGACATTTTTCTAAACGCTGATCACCATTACAGCTTTGAAAGCGTTAAGAAGTGCATAGATGCTGGCTACGATATGGTTATTGTAGATGGTGCTAAACTTTCAAAAGAAGAAAACATTGTGCTTGTGAAGCAGTGTGTTGCATACGCGCGGGAGCACAATCCTGAAGTTGTGGTGGAAGCAGAGCTAGGCTACATAGGGCAAGCATCACAGATATTAGATATGATACCAGAAGGTGTTGGTCTATCTGAGGTAGAGCTGACAAGCCCAGAAGATGCAAAAAGTTTTATAGAATCCACAGGCATAGATGCCCTAGCTCCATCTGTCGGCAATGTGCATGGCATGTTGCGCAATGTGCCTGATCCAGATTTGAATATTAACAGAATAAAAGAAATATCTCTTGCAGTTTCTGTGCCGCTTGTGTTACATGGAGCTTCTGGTAACTCTGACGCGGATATAAAAGCGGCAATAGCAGCGGGCATATCGATAGTACATGTTAATACTGAACTACGAAGAGCTTGGAAAGATTCGCTAGAGAAACATTTATCAGAGTATCCGGACGATATTGCTCCATACAAAGTATTAAAAGAATCTGCCAAGGCCATGTATGAAGTTGTAAAAGAAAAGTTAAAAATTTTTAATGGATTAAACTAGGAATGGAAAATTTATCTTCCCAAATAAAAAAGTTTTTCCGCGGTGATGTAGCAGACGATGAAGAAACGCTGAAGAAATATTCCACCGACGCCAGCATATTTGAAGTGAAGCCGAGACTAGTCGTTTTCCCCATGGACAGCAAAGATATTTCGGTGCTTATAAAGTGGGTAGAGGAACACAAAAAGGATGATCCGACACTTTCTGTCACTGCGCGTTCTGCTGGCACTTGCATGTCGGGCGGTTCTTTGAATGAATCCATAATCATGGATTTCACAAAGTATATGAACAAGATAATCTCTGTGCGGTATGTGCCAGAGTATAACATATTGCCGAAGTTCTCTGGTGCAAAAAATGACGTCGCTATTTCTGGTGAAGCAGTGGTGCAGCCTGGATGTTTTTATAGAGATTTTGAAACAGAGACTTTGAAATACAATTTGCTTTTGCCTTGCTACACAGCTTCCAAATCTATAAACGCTGTAGGTGGCATGGTCGGTAATAATTCTGCTGGCGAGTTGGCGCTCCGATACGGAGCAACCGAAGACTATGTGAAAGAACTGAAAGTCATTCTTTCAGATGGCAATGAATACGTTGTGCGCCCGCTGACCAGGAGGGAGCTTTACAATAAAATATCCGAATCCACAGTAGAAGGGCACATATACAAACAAATATTTGAACTGATACAAAATCATAAAATGATGATAGATACTGCAAAGCCAAAAGTTTCCAAAAATGCTGCTGGCTATCGTATCTGGAATGTTTTACAAAAAGGTGCAAGTGAAGCAGAAGACATTTTTGACCTGTCGCAGATCATAATAGGCAGTCAGGGGACTTTGGGTATAGTCACAGAGATCACTTGGCGTTTGGTGGAGAATCCAAAAGTTTCAAAGCTGACAGTCCTGTTTATGAATGACTTGGCTCCGCTTGGTTCTGTCGTTGCGGAGATAGTAGAAACAAACCCGACAAGTGTTGAATCGTATGATGACAAAACCTTCGGCTTGGCAATGAAATTCTTTAAAGATTTTGTAAAAGCAAAAGGTCTTTGGGGTACTGTACGCTTCAGCTTATCTTTCTTTCCAGAATTTTGGATGGTACTAACTGGTGGCGTTCCGAAGCTGATAATACTTGTAGAATATTCCGGTGTGGACGAAAAGGAAATACAAATAAAATCTGAAAATCTATTGAAAAAGATAGCACATTTTAACTTGAAAGCACGTATTACAAGCAGTGAACAAGAAGCAAAAAAGTATTGGGACATGCGACGAGATAGCTTCGCGCTTTTGCGAAAGCATGTGCAGGGCAGAAGAACTGCTCCTTTCATAGATGACATTATCGTCCGGCCGGAATTCTTGCCGGAATTTCTGCCGAAGCTGGATTCTATTTTTGCAAAGTATCCCGAGCTTATCTACACCATTGCTGGTCATGCGGGAAATGGGAATTTCCATATAATACCGCTCATGGACTTCAACAATCCAAAGACAGCAGAGATTATTTCAAATTTGTCAGATGAGGTGTACGATCTAGTGCTTTCTTATCATGGTTCAATAGATGCCGAGCATAATGACGGTATTATCCGCACGCCTTACTTACCAAAAATGTTTGGCAGCGAAGTGTACGACCTTTTTGGGCAAATAAAGAAAATCTTTGATCCGCTGTTTATGTTCAATCCAGGCAAAAAGTGGGGCGGTACCAAAGAATACGCTGCAAGTCACCTAGCAAAGCCGGAAAAATAGCATATATTTTGACAAAAATGCAAATCTGTATATAATGGAGCGCATGGTTACACTTATAGCAAAAAATAGAGAAGCGGGTAAAAATATAGATGACCTAAGGTCAAGCGGCGGCGTACCGGCTGTCTACTATGGCAACAAAAAGCCAGCAACTTCTATCACTGTGTCTGCAAAAGACTTTTTGAAAGTTTGGAAAGAAGCAGGAGAGACTTCAACTATCGTTCTGGAAACAGAGGGCGGCAAAATAGATGCCCTTATTCACGATATACAGATGGACCCGGTGAGACACATACCTGTCCACATAGACTTCTTGGCTGTTGATGCGAACAAGGAGATTGAAGTGAAAGTTCCTATAGAATTCACAGGCGAGTCTCCTGCGGTGAAGTCTGGCCTTGGCATGCTTATTAAAGTTATGCATGAAATAGAGGTCAAAGCTTTGCCTAAAGATTTGCCGCACTCTATCGCTGTAGACATATCAAAGCTCGTAGACTTGCACAGCTCGTTCCATGTGAAAGACCTAGCGCTTCCGAAGGGTGTTCTGGTTTCTCTCCATGAGGACGATATTATAGCTTCAGTATCAGAAATGAAAGAAGAAAAAGAAGAATCAGCGCCTGTAGACCTTTCTTCTATAGAAGTTTCTGTAGAAAAAGGCAAGAAAGAAGAAGAAACTGCAGAATAAGCATAAAAATACTATCCACACAAAAGCCGCGTCACGACAGACGCGGCTTTTTCGTTATGCTATAATAGTGAAGTATATGAAAAACTTTGTTCAAAAATCCGTGGCATTGCTTGCAGTTTTTAGTTTGGTTGTCGGTTTTAACATAAATGCACATTTCGCTAGTGCACAATCTCCCACTGCTGTTTGTGATGACAATTTTACTGGTCTTTCTCAGGATGAACTTCGTCAAAAGCTGGCAGTGTGCCAAGCAGAGCTTGCAGAGCAGGAAAAAGCGTTAGATGGCCAAAAAAAGCAGTCGGGTACTTTGAAGGGTGATATTTCTATACTTCAAGCAGATATATCAGCAAAACAAACAAAGATTAATGCTCGGTTGGCTCTTATAAAAAAACTTGGAGGAGAAATAGACCAAAAGAATCAAAAGATTGCGGTGCTTTCTGATAAGCTTGGTCTGCAGAAAGAATCTCTAGCACAGCTTATCCGTAAAACCCGCGAGCTGGATAATGATTCAGTGGTTCAATTACTTTTGACAAAGGGAAGTATTTCTGATTTTTATAATGATTTAGATTCAGTATCTAGTATAAAGGTAGAACTGAAGACTTCGGTTGATGAGCTTCATGGTATTAGACATGATACTGAAGAAGAAAAACAGTCGCTGGAAGAGAAGCAAGATGCCGAAGCAGATGCAAAAGCAGAACTTGAGCAGGCTCGCAAAAAAGTAGAAGAAAACAAAAAACAACAACAACAGCTTCTTTCGATAAGTCAGAACAAAGAGAAAGAATATCAGAAGGTCATAGCTCAGCAGCAGGCAAAGGTGGCAGCAATAAACGCAAGACTGTTTACGCTTGCTGGTCAATCTCAAGCTATTCGTTTTGACGCAGCACTGGCATTTGCCGAGCAGGCTTATACAAAAACTGGCGTAGAACCATCTCTCGTTTTGGCTATTTTAACCCAAGAGTCAAACCTGGGTGCAAATGTCGGCAAGTGTTACCTGTCAAATACTGAAACAGGTGCCGGTGTTGGCGTAAATACAGGAAAAGCTTTTACCAATCTAATGAAGCCAAGCAGGGATGTGGGGCCATTTTTGGAAATTACAAAAAAACTTGGATATGACTGGACGAAGACTGTGGTGTCTTGTCCGATAGCTGGGGTTGCCGGTTGGGGCGGAGCAATGGGCCCAGCGCAATTCATACCGTCCACGTGGAAAATTTTTGAAGATCGTCTTCAGGCTGATCTTGGACACTACCCAAACCCTTGGATGGCAGAGGATGCCTTTATGGCATCTGCCCTATATTTGGCAGACCTAGGAGCCGTTGGTAACAGTTATTCTAGCCAAATCAAGGCTGCCTGTAAATATTATGGTACTGGCGGTTCAAGCTGTTCATATGGCAAAAGTGTGATGAACTTAAAAGCAAAAATTCAGGACGACATAGACTATTTGAAAGAATATGGAGTCTCAAAACGCTAGATATTGCCAATTTCTATAAAATCTGCTAAAGTACCTTGGTATGAAAAAAGACATTCATCCTAAAAATTATCGCCCAGTCCTATTTGTGGACGCTTCCAGTGATGCAAAGTTTCTGATCAACTCTACAGTGGAGACTGAGGAAAAAGCAAAATGGGAAGACGGCAAGGAATATCCGTCTTACCGCATAGAAATATCTAGTGCCTCACATCCTTTTTACACTGGTACAGAGAAGGTTATGGACAACGCTGGCCGTATCGAGAAATTCAAGGCTCGCCGTGCTACCGCAAAGAAGAAATAGATTTCTAAAAAGAGCGGAAAATTTTGCGATTATTCAGCAAAATTTTCCGCTCTTTTGATGTATAATAAAGCCATGTCTTACAATCTAGAAGAACTAAAGAAAAGCCATAAAACAAGTTTCCTGGCCGAAGGTTTGGAAAGGCTTGCCCGCGAAGAAGCCGAAGTCCGCGAGATGCTGGACTCGGATGGTACTTTGCATGATATGGCACAGGAGGAGCTGAAGAATATCTATATGCAAAAGGAAGCATTGGAAGAGCAGATCAAATCTATTCAAGATGCTGAAAAAGAGGAAGAAGAATTTCCAAACGAAATAGTCCTTGAAGTTCGTGCCGGAGCCGGTGGAGACGAGGCGTCGCTTTTTGCTTATGAGCTTGCTGAGATGTACGAACGCTATGCAGATAAGCGAGGTTGGTCTTGGAAAACAGTGGATGAATCCAAGAATGATGTAGGCGGGTATAAAGAAGCCTCTTTTGAAGTGCATGGCAAGGACGTGTATCGCTTGCTGCGCTATGAGACTGGTGTACACAGAGTGCAGCGTATCCCCGCCACAGAGAAAAACGGACGTGTGCATACTTCTACTGCATCTGTGGCAGTGCTTCCAATAAAAAAGAAAATTACTATTGAAATAAATCCGGCAGATATAGAGCTTGAGTATTCTCGTTCGGGCGGAGCAGGCGGGCAGAATGTGAACAAAGTAGAAACAGCAGTACGAGTGATACACAAGCCCACAGGTATAGACGTACGCTCCACCGCAGAGCGCAGCCAGCTGGGCAATCGCGAGCGAGCAATGTCTATCTTGCTCTCCAAGCTCCAACAGCGGAAGGATGAGGAAGAAGCAAAAAAGTATTCCGCAGACAGGAAAAACCAGATCGGCACTGGAGACCGCAGCGAGAAGATACGCACATATAACTTCCCTCAAGACAGGGTAACAGACCACCGTATAAAGAAGTCTTTTTCAAATATTCCAGGTCTAATGGCGGGCGGTATAGACAAGATAATAGACTCGCTGCAGTCAGGCGAAACAGGGGATGCAGAGGAAGAATAAGATATTCACATTGCCATACGTTTGCTTTTATGCTATAAACTACCTGTAGGTCTTTAGCTTTTGTTTGTTGGGTTTCCAATAAAAGTATCCGTGCCTATCCATGGGTACAACGAGCCTAGTCTACGTTATTAAATAATTTTCTTCGCGAACTTGTTTCGCGTAAAAGTATGGCAAAGAAATTGTATGTTGGCGGACTACCATACTCCACTACCGAAGATGAATTCAAAAATCACTTCGCTCAAGCTGGAGCAGTAGATTCTGCTACTATTATCATAGACAAGATGACAGGCCGATCCAAAGGATTCGGTTTCGTAGAAATGTCAAACGATGACGAAGCTCAGAAAGCTATCGACATGTTCAATGGAAAGGATTTCGGTGGACGAAACCTTACAGTGAATGAAGCTCGTCCTATGGAAGCTCGTCCTTCAGGCGGATTCCGAGGAGGAAGATAAGTCTAGGCTAAAAAGCGCCCCGCTACGCGGGGCGCTTTTCTTTTGTTGTTTTATTGCTACAAGTGCAAATTTCTGTTATATTCAAAAGACTATTATGAGTGTGTAGTTCAGTGGTAGAACGCTGTCCTGATAAGACAGAGGTCGAAGGTCCGATTCCTTCCACACTCACAGTTGACATAGTATATTTGTGCGAGGATGCCTTTAGTATGGAACATATTAAAAATCATTTTTCAGAATATCCTTTGGTA
Organism: Minisyncoccia bacterium; assembly: GCA_039809265.1. GTDB lineage: Bacteria > Patescibacteriota > Minisyncoccia > Phycocordibacterales > UBA9973 > JBDHUR01. Next base: position 74,046 of record JBDHUR010000003.1, on the reverse strand, counting down.
AAAAGTATTTTGGGCAACTGATTTGGTTTATTGAATTTGTAAATAGAGATCCTGTATGGGTCTCTATTTTTGTTTTACGATTTGGTTCTGTTGTGTTATACTGTCCTTGGCCAAAAGAGATTTTTAGCCTTTTCTTTTTATGGATACAGATGGGAAAAAGCAGGCAGGGGAAAGCTGGTACAAGCCAGCGCTTATGTTCTATGCCAAGACAACCAGCTGGATACTAGGGCCTGTGGCTGTAGCGTTTCTGGTAAAGCATTTTACACATGCCAGCAATGCAGTGTTTTTCATTATCCTTGCTGTCTGCTTTGCCGCCACTATTTATGGCATATATAAAGAGATAAAGATTTACCGCAACAACTTTGAAACAACCAACGATAAATAGCTATGCATACTGAAAACATTCATACAGAAACACAAACAACAGAAAACTCCCACCACGCTCATACACTCTTTGCCGAAGAGGTTTTTCATATTGGGCCGTCTGATGGTGGAATACCTGTGACAAATTCTATGCTTACCAGTTGGCTAGCGCTTGCTCTCGTTGTGCTTGTCTCTGTTGTTTTGCGCCTCAAGCTTTCTAAAATACCGAGCAAAATGCAGCATATTTTTGAAATAGTAGTAGAAGGTGCGTTATCTGTTTGTGACCAAGTTACCAATGACCGCAAGCTTTCAGAGAAAATTTTCCCGCTAGCAATATCTATTTTCTTCTTTATGCTATTCAACAACTGGCTGGGAATTCTACCCGGCGTAGGTTCTATCGGATTCAATGAGATAAAAGACGGACATGAGACATTTGTGGCGCTTTTCCGCGGGGGCACTGCCGATGTAAATACTACTCTTGCGCTCGGACTTTTTTCTGTTATAGGAGCCAATATATTTGGTATAGTGTCAATTGGTCTATGGAAAACCTTTAACAAATATGTTAATCTTAAAGCGCTTGGGTACATCTTTACCAAAGTACGGCGCGAGCCGACCATCCTTGTGGTGGCACCAATCTCGTTCTTTGTAGGTGTGCTTGAAGCTATAGGAGAAATAGCAAAAGTTGCTTCGCTTTCTTTTCGTCTTTTTGGGAACGTGTTTGCCGGCGAAGTCTTGCTTGCGTCCATGAGCGCGCTTGTTGCGTACGTTGTTCCGGCACCATTTCTGTTGCTCGAAGTTTTTGTCGGACTCATCCAAGCCCTCATCTTTTCTCTTTTGACAGTGGTCTACTTTACTATAGCTTCACAGGATCATGATGCTCATGACGAATCGCATGACGCACATGCTCGGTCTGTAGCACACAGCTAAAAACTTTTTGACTTGTGGCACATGTGGTTGAATACTCGACCATATCTGCCAAAGGTCAAAGGGAAATTATAAGTTAAAAATCGCACTTATGGAAAATCTAGTTTCAACAGCTGCAAATCTTGCTCCTCTTGCAAAATCTTTGGCAATAGGACTTCCTGCTATCGGCGCCGGCATCGGTGTTGGTATGATTGGATCCAAAGCCATGGAAGCAATAGGACGCAATCCAGAAGCAGCAGGCAAGATACTTGTGCCGATGCTTCTCGCTTCAGCTTTTGCTGAAGCCGTGGCGATCTACGGTTTGGTTATAGCTTTCTCAATACAGTAATGTTTTGAACCTCAATGCGGAAGCCTATCATCTGCATTGTGTTCAGGGCAGTATTATAAGTATAAAATTTTTCAATGAACGATTTAATAGCAACATTTCATATAGATTGGAAACTCATGCTAGCGCAGATATTCAACTTTGCGTTGGTGTTTGTGATACTTTACTTCATAGCTATAAAACCACTTCGTAAGGTGATCCGTGACAGACACACAGATATCACGACTGGATTAGAGAATGCAGAGAAGTCAAAAGTTGCTTTGTCAGAAGCCGAAGAAACTAAAAAAGAAATAGAAAAGGAAGCTCGTATGAAAGCGGTAGATACTTTAACTAAAGCAGAAGAGGACGGAAAGGGTATAGTCGCACAAGCACAGGTAGATGCAGAGAAAGAAAAACAGGGAATACTTGAGAATGGCCGAGCTATGGTGGATAAGGAGCGTGAAAGCATGATAAAAGAGCTGAATACAGAGACCGCAAAGGCTGTGGTTATGTCTGTAGAGAAGATATTGAAAAATACAATGACTGGTGAAAAAAGCGAAAAGATTATCAAAGAAATTCTTGCCAAATAATGGATGCATCAAAGAACATCGCACATACACTTTTGTCCATGCTTGAAGACGGTAGAACTGGAGAGCAAGTAACAAAAGACTTTATGAAATTTGTTACCTCGCACAAGATGGAGAACAGACTTCCAGACATATTGCGTCATTTAGAACGATTGGTTGAGATGAAGTCAAGAAATGAACAAGTCCGCATCCGTACACCTTTTGAAATAAGTAAGAATACTGTATCAGGGATAACAGAGAAAATGAATGCAAGCGGTAAAGATGTAGAAGTAGAGATAGATGAAACACTGATCGGAGGATTCATCGCTACATATAAAGGGCTAGAGTATGATGCAAGTTTAAAAAAACAACTAGTCTTATTACAAGAATCACTTACACACTAAATATGAAAACACAAGCAGAAGCACTCATCAACAATTTAAAACAAAAGATCCAAGAGTTTGATGCGACTCCAGAAATATATGAAGTCGGAACTATTGTGTCTGTTTCAGACGGAATTGTAAAAATTTCCGGTCTTTCACAATGCCAATCTTCAGAAATGGTGGCGTTTGATGCTGGCGGTATGGGGGTGGCACTTAACCTTGAGGAAGATGCTATCGGTGCTATTGTGCTTGGAGATTATACCCACCTGAAAGAAGGTCAAGGTGTAAAGCGTACAGGTAAAATACTTTCTGTGCCTGTTGGTGAGGCGATGATAGGCCGTGTGGTAGACGCTCTTGGCGCTCCAATAGATGGCGCTGGCACTATAGAATCAAAAACAAATTACCCTATAGAACGCGTGGCTTCTGGTGTGATCACTAGACAGTCTGTGGACCAGCCGGTACAGACAGGTATAAAAGCTATAGATGCGCTTATCCCGATAGGTCGAGGTCAGCGTGAACTTATCATTGGTGACAGACAAACTGGTAAGACTGCTATTGCTATAGACACGATATTGAACCAGAAGGGTCAAAATATGAAATGCGTCTACGTTTCCATCGGTCAGAAAGATTCAAAACTCAGAAAGATAGAGACACGCTTGCGCGAAGCTGGCGCTATGGACTACACAGTCATTGTCTCTGCCGGCGCTTCAGAACCGGCTGCGCTTTCTTATATTGCGCCTTATACTGGTGTGTCTATCGCAGAATATTTCATGGACAAAGGTGAAGACGTGCTCATCATCTACGATGATCTTTCAAAGCATGCTGTTGCTTACCGAGAAATTTCTCTTCTTCTTCGACGTCCACCAGGCCGCGAAGCTTACCCTGGAGATGTGTTCTACTTGCACTCACGCTTGCTTGAACGCGCTTGCCGAAAGAACAAAGAATTCGGTGGAGGTTCTATTACAGCGCTTCCAATCATTGAAACTCAGGCCGGAGATATTTCTGCTTACATTCCGACAAACGTTATTTCTATCACTGACGGACAGATTTTCTTGGAAACAGATTTGTTCTACAAAGGTATTCGTCCTGCAGTAAACGTTGGTAACTCTGTGTCTCGCGTGGGATCTTCTGCTCAGATCAAAGCGATGAAAAAAGTTGCTGGAACATTGAAGCTCGATCTTGCGCAGTTTCGAGAACTTGAAGCCTTTACACAGTTCGGTTCAGATTTGGACGAAGGAACTCGAAAGCAGCTTGACCGAGGACGCCGAGCAGTGGAACTTTTGAAGCAAGGACAATATTCTCCGATGAGTGTGGAACACCAAGTTGTCTCCATGTATGCGCTTACTCGCGGACTTGTGGACGACATTGCGATCGACAAGATTCGAGAATTTGAAACGGGCTTGATCAAATACGGAGAACAGAACGCAAAGCAGTTCATGTCAGAAGTCCGCGAAGCAAAAATGTGGACAGATGAAGGAGAAGCAGAACTTAAGAAAATTATTGAGGAATATAAGACGGTGTTCAATAAATAAAATTTTATGATCAATATAATTGGTGTGTATAAAGTAGAAAATAATCCAGATGTTCATCTTATAGAGCTTACTTCAGACAAAGCTTTAAATTTTGATGAAATAACTCAAGAAGTTGAAGGTGTACCAAGGCTTGATTGGCAGGCACCATATGATGATCAGTTTCTAAATGAAACTGGAAGTGAGGTTGTAAATAAACCAAATGCGTTCCCTCATCGCGTAGTATTTTTCATGCACTTTTTGGATTTTACAAAACCAATAAAAATTGAAGATCAAGATATTGTATTGCCAGAACCTTCAGAATTTCCTGAAAGACTAAAAGATATCATTTCTTACGAAAGTTTAGATTAATTAAATGGCATCCACAAAAGAAATCAAACGACGTATTACGTCCATAAAGAACACAAAGAAAATCACCAAGGCGATGGAGCTTGTTGCTGCTGCCAAGATGAAGAAAGCCGTCGGTATGACGGTTGCTTCTCGCGTGTACGCCGGATATTCTTGGGAAGTTCTGACTTCTTTGTCTCAGTATGTGGATGAAACAACTCATGAACTTTTGAAGGAACGAAATGGAAATAAAAAATTGACCGTGCTTATTACTTCCAACCGCGGACTATGCGGCTCCTACAACGCGCAGATTATGCGAAAAGTAATCGCGCAAATGCGAACTCACCCGAACGACGAACTTTCTTTCGTAACAGTAGGGAAGAAAGGCGACGCTATGCTGCGACGGCTTGGGAAAGAAGTCATCGCTTCGTTTACTGAAATGCCGGAGAATCCAAAACTGTTCGACACGCTCTCGGCAGCAAGACTTGTTACAGATTTGTACGCATCAGGAAAGTATGACGAAATCCATGTTGCATTCACCGACTACGTTTCCGGACTTACGCAGATACCAAAGATACGAAAACTTTTGCCGGTATCGAAAGAGGAAGTTAAGAAAGGGATTGAAGAAGCGCTCTCTACAGTAGAAAATAAAAATATTTCAGAAAGCAAAACAGGAACACAGTATGTCTTTGAACCGAACTACGAAGAAGTGATGAAAGACATGGTCGTAAAGATTGTCAGAATGCAAATGTATCAGATGATCCTTGAATCAAGCGCGAGTGAACAGTCGGCACGAATGATCGCAATGAAGAACGCAAGCGACGCCGCGGCAGATATGATTGGAGATCTGACATTAGTATTTAACAAAGCCCGCCAAGCCGGCATCACGCAAGAAATTTCGGAAATCTCGGCTGGTATGGCTTCAGTGAGTTAAATTTATGGAAAGCGAACCAGGAAAACTAAAAGGTAAGTTGTTGCAAAATCTAGAAGATAAATCTTCAATGATTGAATTTTCAGAAGAATGGTTAAAACAACAAACTGTAATTCAAAGAGATGGAGAAGAAGAATATGTAGTTAATTTTATTAAAAAATCCACACTTGGAAGTACTCCTAAAATAATAGTGCAACTTAAATCACTTAAAGACAGCCATACTATAAATAAAGAATTTACTGAATTAATAGATAAATTAAAAACTCCAGGAAGTCCGTGGAGAATTAAAAAATAATATGAAAGGAAAAATAAAAACAATTATCGGGCCGGTGGTGGATGTGGAATTTTCTACAGGAAATGTTCCGGCTGTTTATAGTGCTTTGGAAGTAATGGCAGGCGTTGGTAAAGACGCAAAGAAAGTCGTGCTTGAAACTCAGTACCACTTGGGAGGAGACGTTGTACGAACTATCGCCATGGATACGACAGACGGACTTTCTCGAGGTTTGGAAGTGGCAGACACAGGCGCACCGATTTCTGTTCCAGTTGGAAAAGAAACTTTGGGACGTATATTCAACGTGCTCGGCGACGCGATCGACGGAGAAAAAGGAGCTAAAGGCAAGTCTGTCTCGCCTATTCACCGCAATGCTCCAGACTTCATAGAGCAAGCAACAAAAGTTGAGATATTGGAAACTGGTATCAAAGTTATCGACCTCATTTGTCCAGTTTTGAAAGGAGGAAAAGTTGGACTCTTTGGGGGTGCCGGTGTTGGAAAGACTGTGGTGATCCAAGAATTGATCCACAACATCGCGTCTAACCACGGAGGATACTCAGTGTTCGCCGGAGTTGGAGAACGAACTCGTGAAGGAAACGACTTGTTCCACGAAATGAAAGACTCTGGAGTGTTGGACAAAGTTGCCATGGTCTTCGGACAAATGAATGAACCACCAGGTGCGCGTCTTCGTGTTGCTTTGACTGGTCTTACAATGGCAGAACACTTCCGTGATCAGGAAGGCAAGGATGTGCTTTTTTTTATAGACAACATCTTCCGCTTTACTCAAGCCGGTTCTGAAGTGTCTGCGCTCCTTGGACGTATTCCTTCTGCTGTGGGTTACCAGCCAACTTTGGCAGGTGAAATGGGCGCCATGCAAGAACGTATAACTTCTACTGACAAAGGCTCTGTAACGTCTGTGCAGGCCGTATACGTGCCAGCTGACGACCTTACTGACCCAGCTCCGGCGACAACTTTCGCGCACTTGGACTCTACTGTGGTGTTGAACCGAAGCCTTTCTGAACTCGGTATTTACCCAGCCGTTGACCCGCTTGATTCTTCGTCTACAATCCTTGATCCAAATATAGTTGGTCAAGAACACTACAATGTGGCTCGCGAAGTACAAAGAGTATTGCAGCGATACAAGGACTTGCAAGACATCATTGCGATCTTGGGTATGGAAGAGCTTTCTGAAGCAGACCGCGAGCTTGTAACCAGGGCGCGCAAAATCCAGCGTTTCCTTTCTCAGCCATTCTTCGTTGCTGAACAGTTTACCGGTGCACCAGGTCAGTATGTATCTCTAGCAGACACAATCCGATCCTTCAGAGAAATTTTGGATGGTAAGCATGACGACAAGCCAGAAAAGGATTTCTACATGAAAGGGGCGTTGTAATATGTCAAATAAATTTCTAAAACTCAAAATAGTTACTCCGGAAAAGCTGGTATTTGAAGAAAATGTCAGCCAAGTAACTTTACCTACAAAAGAAGGTATTATAACTGTCTTGCCGGATCATATTCCGCTAGTTGCATCTCTGACTTCTGGCGATATTGTGGCTGGTGCTACAGACGAGCCTGTGCCGTTTGCTTTGGATGGAGGGTTTGTGGAAGTAAAAAAAGTGGATGGTGTTACTGAGGTAGCAGTGCTAGCAGACTATGCCGAGCACGTTGGGGATATAGAGAAAAGCATAGAGGAAGCTAGAGTTAAGGCAGAAAAGCTCTCTAAAGAGCGTAAAAACGCTCAGGACGTGGATTTTGAGCACTTTGAAGCAGAGCTTGAGCGCTCTCTAAACAAGGTTAAAATAGCTGACAAGTGGCGAACCAAGAAATATAAGTAAACATTGACAAAAACATATAAAGTAGTACCATATACTAAACATTAAAATCTAAAAATATGGTACAGAAACTTGAAAGTCACACCGAGGATATCAAGGTAGTGCTTATTGCCAAAGAACTGATCAGCTCAAATGAGCCGCGTGACTATCGCGACAATATGGAGTTGAAATATTATGACGTCATGTCAAATCTAAATACTTCACTGTGGGGGAAAGAAGATTATAAGGTTTATGAAAACATAAGCAATCCGACAAAAGATGGTAAAAGTATAGTCTTCCGGATAGCCGTAGAATCTATGGCTACAGATCCCCGCCTCGTAAACCCAGACTTTCGGATATATAAATACGAAAAGACATTTCCGCCTGTGTTTTCTGATTGCGGATACGCCATATATGCCTGCATTGATGAATACCTATCTAAAGAAAGAACTCGTTTTTTCTACAACAAAGATGGTGATGAATCTTTTGATCGTTCGATTTACAGGATGCCGGAAGATGGCGGTCTGGAGACGTATAAGTTCAGATTCCCATCCTATCTGCAAAATAAAGTGATATGCGTAGATGTAGACCAAGATTTCTATATCTCCCTCATGGAGTACAGTTTTTTAGAGTTAAACAAAAGACTTGGTATTTCTATAAGTAAAACCATCTTGCATTGTGCGAAAGGGCCTTGGAGCACTTTTAACATTACAAAAAATCATATTTATCATTGGCTGCCAAAAACACACCATGTGTATTTGGACGCGGTGTTAAACACGATAGTTTATCATAGAGGCATGCAGGTGAAGAAGTAAAACAAAAATCCCCCTGGAATAACCAAGGGGATTTTATTTATTTAAATACGCAAGCGTTTGTTGAGCTTTTTCCTGCCATATAGAGAAGCCTCTTGCAGATGTCTGTCAGTGGTTTTACAGCACTAAATGTGTGTCCTTGACCCGCGTATCGCACGATGGCAGTATCTTTGCCAGTATTTTTGAGTGCATTATAAAGCAGGGTTGCTTGAGAAGGATTTATGGTGTTATCGCTTGAACCTTGAGCTATGACGACGGGCAAGTTGTTTGGTAAGTTGTTTATCTTCTGGAGTATGGATGCTTGGTCATATAGCCATTTGTTGCTGTCGTCTGGTAAGCCATTGAAATGAGTGTTAAAGATAGAAGTGCGAAGTGGTATCAGAAGTTCTGCCCAGTCTGTTACGCCGTTTATAGAGAATCCGCCGGAAAAAGTCTCTGGTCTTTCCACTAGCGATTTCAAAGTTAGATAGCCGCCGTAGCTGTTGCCTACAAGGAAAACTTTTTGGAGGGCAGGGTAGTCTGTGCGGATTTTGGTTGCAGCTTGTACTACATCTGCCACATCGCCTTTACCAACTTCATTCTTGATAGACGAAGCATAAATCCTGCCATAGCCCAGGCTGCCTCTGTAGTCTAGCTTCAGTACCGCCACACCCTTTTTGACCATTTCATCCAATATCCAGTCATACACACCATAGGATCCGTACGGATGGTAACCGTAGGAAGTTTGTCTGTACGGACCGCCGTGCAGCCAGATGAAAAGTGGTGTATCAGCTGTTATGCCGCCCTTAGGTTGCACCAGGACACCCTTCATGCCGTTTATGTCTACTATACTTCTGGTACCAGGAAGAGCTGTAGTGCTGGGCTTAAGCTGTGTGAAATATTTGCCAGCTTTTGTTTGGGTGTTGTAGACATATGGCACAGCAGTGTTGTTTACTATTTTATTTACGAGCAAATATTTTCCTTCTTTCAAAATACGTGAAGTGTAAACAACATTTGTTGTTATGACACTTGTTGTATTTTTTGTCATATCATACAGACGCAAATCCCATTCGTATGGAGCATCTGGTGTGTTGGAAATGTACACCAAAGTGTTGGCATCTATAAAAGCAAAGTCAGTAATATGTTCTTTAGAATTCGGGAAAAATCTTACGGCTGTCATTTCTCCTGTTTGCCGTGTGTTGTCTATATCAACAGTGTATAAAGTCATAGGATCGTCTTTGTCATCTACGAAAAACAAAGTTTTGCCATCTGTAGAGAATTGGAAAGTCCTTGGTTGCTCTGAAACCAAGTCCCAATAGTCTAGCGGTTCGTTTATTTTGTATGTTTTTCCACTATTAATGTCTATAAAGTTGAAGCTCCTAGTTTTGTTGTTTGAGTCACGAGGCGGATCATAAAAAGCAATTGTGTCTCCGCGCGGGGAAAGAGTGTAAGAGTAGGCATATTTTGTTTCTATAGTAGTTTCGCCAAAAGATGTAAGTTTGTCTGTATCAAATATGAAAATGCGAATGTTGTTTGCAGGTAAGGTTGCATCTTTGGAATAAAGCGCGACTTTGTTGTAATCAGAACTCCACAGACTGCTATATGGCAAGTATGGTGTGGCGATAGTGCCAACTTTTACTACTTTGCCAGAGATATTTTTGTAAACTGTAGCGTTGTAATTGCCTGCACCATTTTTCTTTGTTTCCACAAGTATAGCTTTTGAAGCATCTGAAGACACAAGAAGCTTCTGTCCAGTCTTTGCTTTTAATGGAAAGTTTATTGTTGGTGTATTCGTGCTTTTTGTGCAAGAGAAGCTAGAAAGAGAACAGTTATAGTAATATTTTTTCTCTATGTTGCCATATTGAATTATGACGTTTGACTGACGCAAGCTTTGGAAGCTTGCGTACTGTGGTACAGCTGCAGAGCTCTTGGTTGGTAGACCAAGAGCCAATAAACAAATTAAAAAGCCAAATATACTGTAAAATCTGTCCATACTCTATGTATTATAACATGTTATAATACACTTGCGTGACGCGTATTTATATATGGCAGGAATACTATACATAGTAGCAACACCCATAGGCAACTTGGAGGATATAACTCTTCGGGCTATTCGCGTGCTTGCCGAGTCTGATCTTGTTCTGTGTGAAGATACTCGTGTTACAAAGAAACTTCTATATCATTACGATATAAAAACCAAAACCATGAGCTACCATGCGAATAGCTCTTTGAATAAGGAAAAAGACATTTTGCAAATGCTTGAGGAAGGTAAGACTTTATCCTTGGTTTCAGATGCTGGCACACCTGCCATTTCTGACCCAGGAGTTCTGCTCGTGGAACATGTCCACAGAGATTTACCAGAGTGCAAAGTAATTCCTGTTCCAGGACCTAGTGCTCTAGTCTCTGCACTTTCTGCTTCCGGTTTATCCACAGCAGAGTTTCATTTCTTTGGATTTTTGCCACACAAAAAGGGTCGTGAGACTATATTTGCAAAGCTTCGCGAAGCAAAGGATGTGTCTGTCTTTTATGAATCTACGCATAGAATAGAAAAAACACTTGAGTCGCTTGCAAAAGTTTTGAATAAGGGCAGGGAAGTTGTGATCGCTAGAGAGATGACAAAACTTTATGAAGAATTTGTCAAAGGAGATATTGACTATGTCAAAAGGTATTTTGCAGAAAACAAATCTAAAATCCGCGGCGAGTTTGTGGTAATGGTTGCACCATTGTAGTTGCTTTCTGTTATAGTAACAGTGTTTACCCCTTGTGTTAAATTAGTTCCTGTGTTTCCTGTTGCTCCACTACTCCACTGGTATGAATAAACACCCGTTGAGGTGGGTGTTAGTATTATGCTGCCTGTTGGGTTTTGGCAGGTTATATTTTGTTGATTTACGTTAAACGTAAAGTATTTTTTAGATTCTAATAAACGGTTTCCGTCATTATCGTAAGTGTAGGTTATAAACTTGCACTCAGGTGAGTAGGATTCTTTGATAACGCGGTGTATGTTATCAAACTCATATGAGTATGATTTTTTACCTTGACTGTATGCCCCCAACGAAGTCAGCAAGTAAAGCATTACTATCGGTATTCTTTTCATTTTTATTCTGTTTTGAATTTAAAACTCTTTTATTTAAACTTCTTCAAGACTTTTTGAGCCTCATCCCTAATAACCTTATCATCATCATTAATTAGTTGAAGTAACACATTTTTTATTTTTTCATTTTTTATTTTACCTAATGCCGATACGAACATTTGTCTTGATGGCCCATTTTCTTTATCCAAAACAATGGGGATTATTGTCTCCACATCATTTTTTGTAGCAATTACATTCACAGCATTGCCAATTATCCATCTTAAATTTTCCTTTTCTTTAGGTAATTTTAAATATTCATTTAAAAGAACTGGAATTGCTACTCCTTTTGCTTCAGAGACAGTTAAGGCTCTTATTATACCCTCTTTATTCCTTTCGTAAGTAACCATTGGTAAATATTTTAATAAGTATGTAATGGCATCGGGATATTTAGCTTTTGTATTTACTAAATCCCAAATTGATGTTATATTTATGCCTATACCTGCAAGCTCATTAATTAATCCTTTATATTCTTTTGCTCGCTCTAACTCAATTTTCTTACCAAGTAGCAATACTTCCTCGATTTCTTCTTTTGACTTTGGCTTACTGGCTAATTCTGCCCAACGTTTTTCTAAAATATTTAAATCAGTCATAAAAATTTATATATTAAAACCCAGGCACTTTTTTATGAATAATAATACCGTCATCAATTAGCTTTTGAAGAGTTTTGGAGAAAGTTGTACTTCCCCTTGTATGTAAAATCATCTGCAAACCATTATCCTGAGAATATTTTAAATAATCCTTTAGTTGTCTTGTAAAATTTAAATGCGCAACATTTTTAGCTTCTTCCAAAAATCCATTTGTTAATCTATCGGGGAATCTAATTTTACCTCCGATATTAATAGAAGTTTTTGATTTAAGCATCCCCAACGATTCTTCCATTGCTCTACCTAATGCTCTAGAACTTGCAATACCTCCCTTTGCCCCAATCTTAGCTATCCCTGCATAAATACTTGCCCCCGCAGTAATAGCACCTAATGCACCATCAACAACAGCGTTTTTCCAAGTATAATCTTGTCCTGTTAGTTTCGCAATGCCGTAACCTGTTGCAATACCAAACCCAGCTTCACCTAAAACCAAACAAATAGGACAATCTCCATTCGGATCAATATTAGTTGCGGGATTGTTGTTACCATAAGGGAACAGGTTTTCATCCCACACAGGGTCTTCTGATAAAAACCTGCCCCTGTCGGCATTATAATACCGCGCTCGCATAAAGTAAAGCGCATCTCTGCCTTCGTCCATGCCTAATTCACATAGCTTTTCTTATTTTTCGTGTATAATACATTTATATAAATTATTTTTCATCACAAACATGCTCAAACAACGGATCATCTGTATACTAGGACTTTTTACTGCAATCTTTCCATTCTTTGGGGTTCCATTTTTCTGGAAGAGAATAGTTTTAGCTATTATAGGGCTTTTAATCTTTACTGTAGGATATTTGTTATATAGGGAAAGACGAGACTTCTTGGCCAAGCTGCGCAATACATCACAGTCTTTTGTAGAGCAACGCCCCAATACAGACATTGCTGATATGTATGGTACTGCAGGGTCTGAAGCACCTGAGCAGGCGGCACCTCCGCGCATTCGCAGGAGGAGAGTTGTGCGTGTTATAGAAAGGGAGGTTCCAGATATTTCTGAAAATGCTGAATCAGAAAATAATCAAGAGCAAGAAGTTGCGCCCCACAAGCAGTACAGGGTTTCATCCACATATCCTTACCAGCAAGGAGTAGAAAATATACATGAATAAAAAATTATTGATATTTGCTGCTGTTCTTATTGCTGTAGCGGCAGCTTTTGTTTCGTATGCATTTTTTGAGCCAGACATTGCTTCAATAAGATACACAGCGAATACTGCTGGTGTAGGAAATTCTGGTGGAAATACCTTAGAAGAAATGGTGAGTGTACCAGAAAAGACAGAAATGTCTTTTCTGTCTGGGGAAGATGCTGTTGTTGTTACGCACATCGAAACACCGAGTGAGGTCAAGGGTGTATATGTGTCTAGCTGGGTTGCTGGCTCGGCAAATCTGTTTTCCAAAATTGTAAAAATGGTGGATACTACAGAGTTAAATACTGTAGTGATAGACATAAAAGACTCAACTGGAAAAATCTCTTTTGAGATGAAAAATCCAGACATTACTCAATATAAGTCAACAGAGAAAAGAATAGCAGCCCCAAAAAAACTCATAGCTGATTTACACAGCAAGGGTATATATGTGGTTGGCAGGCTAACTGTTTTTCAAGACCCATATATGGCAAAACTAAATCCAGACTGGGCTATAAAAACAAAATCAACCGGAGCTGTTTGGAAAGACAATAAAGGTTTGAGTTTTTTAGACCCTTCAAATGAAGATGTATGGAAATACATAGTAGATATTGCGAACGAATCTTATGCAATGGGTTTTGATGAAATAAATTTTGACTACATTCGTTTTCCTTCTGATGGAAACATGAAAGATATTGCATATCCAAATGAGGGTGGTACAATTACTCGCGCAGATATAATGAAAAATTTTTATGAACACCTACATGAAGCTTTGAAAGATAGTGGAATAAAAACATCTGCAGATATGTTTGGTTTGGTTACAACTTCAAAAGACGACCTTGGTATTGGCCAAGTATTAGAGAAAGCTTTGCCATATTTTGACTACATATGTCCAATGGTGTATCCGTCTCATTATGCCAAAGGTTCTTATAACATAGCCGAGCCAGCAAAACATCCGTACGAGATAGTAAAGACTTCCATGGAAGGAGCTGTGGCGCGAGCGAAAGCTATAGGCGAGGATCCAGCCAAACTTCGTCCATGGATTCAAGATTTTAACTTGGGTGCGACATACACTGCCGATATGGTGCGTACTCAAATGCAAGCAACCTATGATGTAGGCTTAAATTCCTGGCTGTTATGGGATGCAGCAAACACTTACACTGCATCTGCATTACTTTCATCTTAAGCAAATTATTTTATGAAAAAAGACAAAACATTTTTTATCTCGTGTGCAGTTATCGCTATAGTTCTGGCATTTTTTGCTGGTAGTTACTTTGGTTACAATAGGCGTCCTTATGTAGAACGAGTAGCTTCTGTTATAAACAAAACTCCGCCGACAGATACCGGCGCATCCCAAGAAGATTTTGAGCCTTTTTGGCAAGTTTGGGATATTTTGAATAAAAAGTATCCAGACGCAGATAAAGTAACAAACAAAGAACGCATATATGGTGCGATAAAAGGTTTGGCTGCATCGTATGGTGATCCATACACTGTATTTTTTGATCCAGAAGAAAATAAATCGTTCAACGAAACCATTAGTGGCGAGTTTAGTGGTGTTGGCATGGAAGTGGATATAAAAGACAGCATATTGACAGTTATATCTCCTCTGAAAGGTTCTCCTTCCGAAAAAGCAGGAATGCAATCTGGTGACCAGATACTAAAGATTGACGATAAAGTAACATCTGGATTGAGCGTGGACGAAGCTGTAAAGCTGATACGCGGAGAGAAGGGGACAACAGTAAAGCTGACAGTAGTTCGTAAAGGACTGACTTCTCCAAAAGAAATCAGTATTGTCCGTGACACGATAGAAGCACCTGTGATAGATACAAAAAAGCGCGATGATGGAGTCTTTGTTATAAGTTTGTACAGTTTTTCTGCAAATTCACCAAAACTTTTCCGCAATGCTTTGAAAGAGTTTGCTGACAGCGGTTCTTCAAAGCTTATCATAGACTTGCGAGGCAACCCGGGCGGGTATCTTGATGCTGCCATAGACATGGCTAGCTGGTTCTTGCCATCGGGTGATGTTGTAGTGTCGGAAGATTTTGGTAAAAATGGAGACACAATAGTCCACCGATCTAAAGGCTATGATGTATTTACAAACCAGCTGAAGCTAGTGATCCTTGTAGACGGTGGCTCTGCTTCTGCTTCAGAGATTTTGGCTGGCGCGCTGAAAGATAATGACAAGGCTACACTTGTCGGTGATACCACTTATGGTAAAGGTTCAGTTCAAGAAGTAGTAAATGTTACAGACGACACATCTTTGAAAGTCACTATTGCAAAATGGCTTACACCAAAAGGTGTTTCAATCTCAGAGAAAGGCATAGAGCCAGATATCAAAGTTCCATTTACAGAAGATGACGCAAAAAACAAGAAAGATCCGCAAATGGATAAGGCTGTTGAATTCTTGAACAAATAGTGTAGTATATCTTCATATGAAGGTTATATTCCTGCAGGATGTCAAAGGTGTTGCCAAGAAGCACGACGTTAAGGATGTGCAGGATGGATACGCGCACAATTTCTTGCTTCCTAAAAAGCTTGTAGAAATTGCAACAGATAAAGCTGTGGAGAAAATCCGCACCATGAAGCAAGCTGTGGTTGTAAAAAAGGAAGTTCAAAAAGACCTGCTTATGAAGAATTTATCACAGGTAAAAGACGTCCAAATATTTCTGGAGCGAAAAGCAAATGAAGCTGGGCATTTATTCTCCAGTATTCACAAGGAAGATTTGGCTGAAGAACTCGCTAAGAAAAAGATAGAAATAGATCCGAAGTTTATAATTTTAGAAAAACCCATAAAGGAGCTTGGTGACTACAAAGTTTGCGTAGAGATACTTGGCAAGAAGACAGAGTTTTCTGTAGAAATTAAGAACATATAAAATAAAAATTCCCCGATCCGGGGAATTTTTATTAAATAACATTTGCTGTTTTCTTGGCTATTGTTTTGCCGTTGAAGTGTACTTTGCGTGTATCTTTGAACTTCACAGTACCTTCTTTTAATGCAAACAATGTATGATCTCTCCCGACACCAACTCCTACTCCGGCCATGATTTTTGTGCCTCGCTGTCGTACTATTACTTGGCCTGCTTTTGTCTTTTGGCCATCATATAGCTTCGTGCCCAAATACTTGGGATTTGAATCTTTTAGGTTTTTAGCGGAACCGCCCGCTTTTCTATGTGCCATAAATGTGTTTTTGGCCTATTCCACGAGGAATCAACTAGCCAAGCATCTTTTTATTACTTATAATCAAGATAGGATGAGTATAAAAGATTTTAGCCAAAAAATCAAGGGTTTAGCCGGCTCAGAAACAGGGAAGGATGTTTATATCGTTATAACTCTTGTTTTGGTAGCTGTAGCTGCTTTTGGACTTGGCAGGCTCTCTATGGCTCGTTCCGGGGCTTCTCCAGTGTCTTTGGTCTATCCTAGAGACATGCAGGGTTTGGTTCAAAATACAGCAAATATTGTCAAAACATCATCCGACAATACTTCGTCTATTGTGTCAAGTCAGACAGAAAAATTAGTGGAGGGTGCAAATAGCCAGCCAACGGAACTTCAGAAACAAATTGTTGCTTCCAAGAAAGGTACGAAATATTATTATACGTGGTGCTCTGGCGCCAAAAGCTTATCTGAGACAAATAAGATCTATTTTGCAACAGAAGAAGAAGCCGAGGCCAAGGGTTATACCAAATCAACTTCATGTAAATAAAAATATGAAATCAAGACTTTTTATAAATATTCTAATAATAGTTTTTGTTTTGTGCACATTATATGTGCTTAAAGGTCAGATCGTAGACTTGTATCACAGATTTATCAACAAGAATGCGCTGGAGGCTGCTAGTGAGCTTATAGATCCATCAGCTCAAAATGGTACGTCAAGCCAAAATAACGGTAATAATAGTAGCACCACCACAGATACAAATGGATGTATGCCGGCATCAGAAGATCTAAAACAGCACATAGCAGTCTTAGAGGACAATCTCGGTAGCATGGAAAAAGAGCTAAATGATCTTAAAGACAAAGTCTTGGCAGATGGCTCAAAAGAAGACGACGTGAACGCTTTCAATGAAAAAGTAGCAGGGTTTAACGAAATGGTAAAGAATGAGAAAGATTCTGTGGCTCAATATAATGCACAAGTGAATGTTTATAACGAATGCATTCAGTCTTAGCGGTATTTATATTTATGGCTAATTCTTCCTGTAGTAGTGGTATTACCGCAAAGATATATTGTGCGACACTAAGCTCGCTCAAATAAAATTAAATCTAACAGTGTCCGCCAAGCATTTAAATACTTTTAACTCTGTTTTATACTCCCTTTCCCTGTAGGTTATCATACTCTCAAAAAGGCTTTGTGTGAATATAGCTTAAAACTTGCATATGTTCTTTCTTATCTACTTAAGAAAAAATAAAACCCGCGTTTTTAAAAACGCGGGTTTTATTTTAGATAAAGAATTAAATCTTTATGATAGGTGCTTGGAAACGAGCTTTGTCATCTCAAACATAGAAACTGTTCCCTTTCCACCAAAGACCTTTTTAAGCTTATCGTCAGCGTTTATGTTACGCTTGTTCTTCTCATCTTGAAGCTTATTTTTCTTGATATAATCCCAAAGCTTCTTTACAACTTCGCTTCTTGGCATCGGACCTTTACCTACTACGAGGGAAAGTTCATCACTAACAGCCAAAGGCTTCATAAAAGCACTATTTATTTTCTTTTCTGCCATATAAATTTATTTTATTATTTATGGATAAATTAATAATGTTCACTAAACCAGCTCCATTATACCACAAAACTTTTGGCAATGTAAACTACTATTCTACTACAAACTGCACACGCCCAATAAGTGCGCCAGGTTCGGTGCGTACGTTTACACGCCATTTTCCTTTGCTTTGTGAATAAGATTTGGAGTAAGTACGAAAACCTTCATCTCTTCCGCCTATGATTTTAAGTTTTATAGTACTGTGAGTTTTCCATTTTTTTGCTGTAGTATCATAGTATTGCCATTCGTGAACTATAGGGATACTTATATTTGCTGGAGCAAATATAGCTGTGTAGACGTATATATTGTCATTGTAGGAGAAATGCTTTAGGCGCAGGCCATGAAGCGTAGCAAAAGTGTTCTGCTCGCCCTCTAGCACATATCCGTCATTTGTTTTTATAATATTTGTATATGCGCCAGCGTCTTTGAGTGAAAGCGGTAATGGCGGAATGAGATTTGTAAAGTAAAGAATATTTATTGAAACAAAAATTCCGATAATTGATATAAAAACATATTTCCTGCTTTCCTTAAATTTTTCTTTAGTTGTGCCGTATAGGATGGCGAGAAAAATGCTTATAAAAATCAGACTCATAATGCCGGATAAGATAAATATAATATCCCCTATTCTACCTATAATGACTGGCACAAAGAATATGCTAAAAGAGAATAATGCAAAAAATAGAAATGAGACTTGCAACGCCATTTTCTCAAAATGTTTTTTGAAATATTCGCTGCAGACAAAAGCAGCTAGCAAGATGAGTATAAAAGGCCAGTTATATGAAAGTGTTGCACCTCTTGCATAAAATACCAAACATGCACTTAGGAGTCCTCCAAAAGCAAACTGGATAGCTAGCTCAGCTAAGAATTTTATTTTCGGTTTAGTATAAAATTTATTGAATATTATTAAAGCGATAGAAGCCACCATTACGTGTCCTAAAACCCAAAAAAGATCAAACATTCTGTCCACTCTTGTTAGTGTGAATGAATCTATGATGAAGCCCAAAAAAAGAGAGCCGTAAGAAAGCGGTATCTCGTATTTTTCATAGAAATGTCTTACTTTTTTAAGCATAGATTAATTTTTTGCCGGTACTGGCGGCAAGTAGAGCATGGGGTCTAAATAGCCGTTGGTCGCAGCTATCGGCTGTGTTAAAACTTTCCCTTTACAGGACAACGATGGTAAAGTCTTAACTTCTACAGATCCGTTGGCGTAAACAGAGACATGCAGATGTGGGCCAGTAGAGTAGCCAGTATTTCCAGAAAGTCCAACTACTTGTCCGCGGGTTACTCTATCGCCATTGCTTACCCGTACAACGCTAAGGTGTCCAAAAGTACTAGATAAGCCATTGTCATACTTAATAGTTATAAAACGGCCGAAAGAAACACCTTTACATTGTACATCTGTATCTCCTGTGCCTATAATCACACCATCAGCCATGGCCTTTACCGGTGTACCTATTTTTGTCCCTAAATCTATACCATTGTGCGTGCCTGAAGTATAAAGTCTTTGTGCCGCAACAGTTTTACCAAAAAGCTGAGTTATTACTACATTGTCCAGAGGCCAGCTTAAAGTCCCCTGCCCGCTTTGAGGGAGTTTTGACGGATCTAAAATGAAGGAAATCTTGTTTTCATACTCCCGTATTTCACTGGCAAACTGGTCTTTCTGTTTCTGTTTCTCGGCTAGGATTTTCTGATATTCAGATTCTTTATTTTTTGTTTCTTTGAGTAAAGCATTTTTTTCTGAAGTGTTTTGATCTACTATTTTCTTCTGGTCGTTTTGGTCAGCTTTTAAGCCTTCTAATTCTGTTTTTACTTTCTCAATTTCGCTATGATGAAGTTCTAATCTTGTTTTAGAATTATCCAACATTGAAGTTGTGTTAGATAACTCAGCATTGAACGCAGTTATATTGTCTATCTCTTTCCAAACATCGCTGATAGAAGAACCTCCTATGATATATGACAAGAGAGATTGATCGCCTTGCTCTCGTAGCCTGCGGATCATGCTTTTTACAACTTCGGTATTTACGTCTATCTGTTTGGATGTTTCATCTATTTGTCCGCCAAGATTTTCCAACTCTTCGTTCTTGCTGTCTATCTTGTCATTTAAGATTTCTATTTCTGCAAGAATGGATTTTTTGTTTAGGTCTAACTGTTTTATGGATTTGGCAAGTGTATCTTTTTCTTTACCTGTTGTGTCAAGCTGTTTTTGGTAAGATGCTATCTCTTGTTCCAAGCGTTCTATGTCTGCATTTCGGGCATTTATTTTTTGCTGCAGTTCATCAACAGTCTGACCACGCATAACAAAAGGCAGAAAAAGCACTAGTGCTAAGAGCGGGAGTACAATAAAATTTCTTAAATTGTGTATATCCCGACTTCTCATAATTTTATAGCTTGTTTTGTGCTTCCTCCAATCTATCTATAGTTTCCTCTTTACCAAGTATGCCAGCCAAAATAAACGGATCTGGAGATTTGTCTTTGCCAGAAAGTGCTACACGCATTGGCCAAAGTACATCTCCGCGGCCAGCTTCGTCTGCATATGGGAAGACAATACTATGCACGGAATCCTTATTCCAAGAATCTATGTTATTGCAAAGTTCTATGACTTTTATTAAATGTTTCTTTGTATTTTCAATGGAAGAGCCTTTCCATAGCAGTTTTTCTGGACCATATTCTGGCTTTTCAAACATATATCTGCTTTCTTCAAAAAACACCGCCACTTCGTCAAACTTGTTTATCCTGTCTCGCAAAAGAGTCTCAATATCTGCTTTGTCTATCTTCTCTGTACTTATCCAATCTGGTATAAATCTGTTTGCATATTGCCAAAAATCTGCGCTAGATAACTTTTTTATATATTCTCTGTTAAACCAGTTTAGCTTTTCTACGTTAAACCCGCCGCCGCTTTTATGAACTTTTGAAATGTCAAAAGCCTCTATAAGTTCTTCTTTTGAATAAAGTTCTTTTTCTCCGCCTGGATTCCAGCCAATAAAAGCCAAGAAGTTCATCATTGCTTCTGGTAAGTACCCCTCGTTTTTATAGTCTAAAATGTCCTTTGCGCCGTCTCTCTTACCAAGCTTTTTCTTGCCGTCTGGACTCATTATAGGAGGTAATAGGCCTATCTCTGGCCTCTTTATGTCAAGACCTTCATATAGAGCCAAGAATTTTGGTGTTGAAGCTAAAAATTCATCGGATCGCATTATGTGTGTTACACCCATCTCCAAATCGTCTATCATGTGAGACAAATTGTATGTAGGATACCCGTCACTTTTTATAATTATAAAGTCATCCAATGCTTCTGGACCAGCAGATAGCTTTCCACGCACAAGGTCATCCCATTCGTATGTATTTAGATCGGTTATCTTGAATCTAAGCGGCTGAGTGCCATCCCAAACAGGAGGGTTTTCCGGCCTGTGATCTCTATATAAAAACGGTTTTTTCTCCGCTTTCGCTTGCTCTCGAAGTGCCTCAAGTTGCTCTTCAGAGTAAGGGTCAGCATAAGCTAGGCCTTTATCTACAAGTTCTTGTGCATATTTCTTGTAGATATCCAGCCTCTCGGACTGTATGTATGGTGCGCATGGACCGCCTATGTCTGGACCCTCGTCCCACTCAATACCTAGCCATTTCAAAGATTGGATGATATGCTCCATGGACCCAGCAACTTCTCTTGCCTTGTCGGTATCCTCAATTCGCAAGATAAAAGTTCCTCCATGCTGCCGCGCAAAAAGCCACGCATACAAAGCCGTGCGTACCCCACCAACATGCAAAAAACCTGTCGGGCTAGGCGCAAAGCGAGTAACAACTTTTCGGTTTCTATTTCCTTTTTCCATACCTCAATGTTATCAAAAATATAGGTAGTTATGGAGTTGACAGTGTGGAAAAAATTATTTCTCGTGCGATAGAGCTATGCCGACTATTTCCTCTGCTATGTGTAGTGCAGCATCCTTTTGGGTAAACGCTTCAGCATTTTTCTTCATAAGTTCAAGGCGAGATTTATTGCTTACAAGATGTTCCAGCTCGCTGGCAAGTACAGAGCCTGTCAGGTTAGCTTCTTCCATTACCTCACCTGCGCCGGCTGCAGCGAAAGTATAAGCATTTTTCCTTTGATGGTCGCCGTTTGTCTTTGTTATAGGTATTATTATTGCCGGCACCCCCCAAGAAGCGATCTCAAATATCATAGATCCACCGCGAGAGATGGCGACAGTTGCCGCACCAGCTGCCATACGCAGCTGTAAGTTATTCATGAAAGGAAAAGGCTTGTAATGTGCTTTGTTTGGGTTGTCTCCTAGTACTATCTCCGCAGTATTTTTTACTTCTTCAAAATTTTTGATACCTGTTTGGTGCAAGACTTGATAGTTGGAGACAAGTTTTGGCAGACTATCTATGATAGCGTCATTTATAACTTGCGCGCCAAGTGAACCGCCCAAGACTAATACTACAGGTATATTTTTATCTAAATTGAAAAATTCAAACACTCCTTCCTTTGCTGACTGAGCTATCTCGTCTCGTATCGGCTGTCCGCTCCATGCTACAGTTTTCTTTGGGAAATATTGCGCGGCCTCTTGAAATGATACAGCTACACGCCTTGCAAACTTTCCAGCCCAAACATTTACACGTCCCGGATACGAATCTGACTCGTGGATAACTACTGGTATACCCAGTATCCTGGCAGCAAGCAATGTTGGGAAGCTTGAATACCCTCCCTTGCCTACAACAACATCAGGGAAAATTGCAAACAATGCAAAAACAGCTTTTACTACACCCGTAAAAGTTTTAAACATATCAAAAAAGTTTTGCACGGAAAAATACACCCGCATCTTGCCTGCCGGTATCTGCTTAAATGTTATGCCGTTATCAAAAAGTGCCGCCTTGTCATATGGGTCATCAGAAAAATAGTAAAGCTTCGCCTGAACTATCTTGTCGCGATCTATGATCTGATTTACTTTTTCGGCTATAGCGATGATCGGGTAGAAATGTCCGCCTGTACCACCGCCAGTGAAAACTATTTTCATGTTACTGAATTTCTTTATCTGATAATGCTTTGTTTTTCTGGTATTTAGATATATTTAATATGATACCGATGCTGGCAAGTGCTACCATAAGAGATGTTCCGCCGTGAGATATAAATACAAGTGGTACACCCGTTAAGGGAAATATACCTATAAACGAAGCAATATTTAAGAATGCTTGCGTTGTAAAGAGTATAACAATTCCGGTTACTAAAAGTCTACTAAACATATCTGGGGCCATGTTGGCTATGCGAAGTCCGCGTAACGCAAACATTACAAAAAGTATTACCACTGACATAGTTCCGATAAATCCAAACTCTTCTCCTATTACTGCAAAAATAGCGTCCCCCTGAGGTTCTGGCAGTTTACTAAATTTCTCTATACTTTGACCAAAACCTCTGCCAAAGATTTTGCCAGAACCAATTGCAATGAGAGATTGCTGTATTTGGAAAGACTGATCTGCCGGATCCCTATCTGGTTTCAAGAAGGTCTTGACCCTACTTTGAGTGTATGGGTTTATAATAAGCAATAAAGAAAACCCCACTACGCCGACCAGTGCTATGTATCCTAAATATTTCCACTTTATACCAGAAACAAAGAGCATTGCTATACCTGAGATGAAGATAAGGATAAGACTTTTTGTGTCAGGCTGCTTTGCTAAGACTAGCGCTATAATCCCTGTAACACATAAAAATGGAATGACCGAAAATTTTGCATCATGTATTTTGCCTCGTATGTAGGACAACCATGCAGCTGCATATATTATAAAAGCAATTTTTAGAAATTCCACAGGCTGAAAAGAGATAAATCCTAAACTAACCCAACGTCTTGCTCCATTATGCTCCAGTGTTAAGCTCGGAATAAAAACCATAAGCACCAACAAGATAGAACAAATAAATAAAACCAGAGAGTATTTTTTCCAAAAAGTATAAGGTATTTTGTAGCATATATATGATACAAGGATTCCGCCTATCAGTCCGAAGCCTTGGCTCATAAGCACAGAGTAAAACTTGCTTTCATTTTTATCCAAAGTTCCCAATGCTGCTGAAACGAATAGGAAAAATCCAACACCGACAAGTATGCTGACAATCCAAAGAAACATCTTATCTACCTTGAGCGATTTCATCAACTTATGAAAGATATTAAAGTGCCGATAATAGCACAAATGACAGAGATGACCCAGTATCGCATTGTGACTTTGTATTTTGGCCAGCCGATAGCTTCAAAGTGGTGGTGAAGCGGTGCAACTTTAAAAACTCTCTTCCCTCCACGCAGCGTACGAGAAGCTTTTTGGAGGATGACAGACAAAGATGTAAGTAAAAGAGGAAATGCAGCTATAGGTAGTATGAGGACTGAATCCGTCATAACTGCTATGGCCCCAAGTGTAACTGTGAGCGCCATCATTCCTGTTTCTCCCATATAAAACCTAGCTGGTGGTATATTGAACCAAAGAAATGCAAGTGTAGAACAAGCGATAACAGCACAAAGCGCCGCCATGTCTAGCTGATGATGGCCAAAAGATATAGCAGAAAATGCCATAAAGATAGATGCCATTACTCCGCCAGATAGACCGTCTAGCCCGTCTATAACCCCTCCAGAGAAAACCGCTAGCATTAGAAACATAACGAAAGGCACAAAGAATACACCCAGCTCTATCCTGCCATCAAATGGTATAGCAATACTAGAAATGCCAAGCTTACTGTGGAACCAAAGTCCTGCTACAAGGCCTATAAGCAGCACGCATGCAATCTTCATCCATGTATACCACTTACTATCTCTGGTAAGGCTTGAAAATCCACGTATTTCCAAAGCATCATCCACCAGCCCAAGCATTGCGCCGAAAATAAAAATACCTAGCGGCACAAGTGTTTGGCTTCTGCTTAAAAAATTCAATTTGAAAGAAAGATCAGATGGAAATATAACCGAAGCTAAATATATAACACCAATGGAAATCAAAACCGAAGCCCATATGACTATTCCGCCTACGCTTGGAGTAGAAAGTTCTGCCGCAACTTTATCTTTGTGTATCTGTTTGAAGGCATCCGAATTTGTATCTAAGCTTCTGTCGCGCTTTTTCCACATCTTATACCTGTAAAAATAATGAGATAAAGCGGGAGTGATGGCTATGCCCGTGATAAATGCGAGTGTTGCAGGCAAAAAGACTTTTGTTATGTCCAGAAGCGTCATAATTTCAAAGTATACCACACTTGTTCAACAAGCCAATCTTAATAATCCCAGTATCTGTATAACTTTACTGGTG
Source organism: Minisyncoccia bacterium (assembly GCA_039809265.1). GTDB lineage: Bacteria > Patescibacteriota > Minisyncoccia > Phycocordibacterales > UBA9973 > JBDHUR01. The sequence continues at coordinate 48,946 of JBDHUR010000003.1, read as the reverse complement.
ATAAAAAGTATAATATAATATATAAAAAATTGCAGACAATATTATTTTTGTAACTACTGTTATGTTAGTTATTCTATCCACTGTTATATCACGTGACGTAACAAAAATTGGAATGTGGGGCTATTTAGTGTTTTGCTATCAGATAATAATGGTATATATAGTTTTATGCTTTTTCACTTATATAAAATCAGATAATATAAATGTAGACGACTAAACAAAAAGCCAGACGTCATGTCTGGCTTTTATTATTTTCATTAAATACGAATGTAAACCTACCAAGGGTAATATTTTTCTAGTTGATTTGAGTAAAGCCTGTTGAAATATTCATTTGCGGTTTGCAAAAGCAATACTGTATCTTCAAAGCGGCCTTTGATGGTGGAGCCGAGAACACTTATTCCCAGTGTTCTCCCTTCTGTCGTTCTAGCCAAGATAACCAAATTCCCTCCCGCACTATCTGTAAAACCGGTTTTAGAGGCTATTAGTCCAGGCAGAAATGGTATAGCTTCATTGGTATTTTTTATCTCATATTCTTTGCCATCTAGAGAACTATATTTCGCCACGGGGCTGTTTGTTTGGCCTATAATTTCAGGATTTTCGGCGTAGACGTCCTGAAGTAAAAGAACTGCGTCCTTGGCAGAAGCAAGAGCTGTCGGAGTTTTTTCTGTTGTGTCTAGCCCAGAAGGATTTTGAAACGAAATTCCCGGTAAACCAAGAGCTTGTCCGCGCATATTCATAGTACTTATAAAGTCTTGCACATTGTTGTCTTCTGATTGTTCTATATGCTCACGGATTGCTTCAGCTGCATCGTTGGAAGATCGTACAAGCATAAATGGTATAAGATCTTTTGCCTGCCATTTTTGGTCAAGTTTCAGCCCATCATTACCCTCTGTGTCCAGTGCTTTCTGCGTTATAGTAATCACATCATCCATTTTTATATTTGAAAGTGCCACGTCTGTGGTCATAAGTTTTGTTATGGAAGCTATAGGTTTCGGCTTGTCAGAATGCTTCGCATATATAGTGGTGTTAGTATCCAAATCTATCACTACAGCATTTTGCGCTTGGATGTTTATCTCGTTGAAGGGATTTTGAAATTTGGCAATTTCAGCGGACACAGCCCGCACCGCCGCTTCTTTTTCAAACTGAGCATTCCAAAATACAAGACCGAGTATTTCGGTAAAGCAAAGCACGCACAAGAGTTGTATAAGTCTCCGATTTTTCATAGATTATTCAGACTCTACTTCTACACCCTTGAACGCTTTTGTAACAGATTCGTATTCTGGCAGCTCGGAAATAGCGCCAATGCCAAGGAAGCCAAGTAGCTCAAATGTAGGCTTGTAGTAAAACTTGCGCGAATCTTCTTCGTGTTGAGATTTCTCTACAAGACCGCGTATCATAAGGTTGCGCAAGATAAAGCTGGAATTCACCCCGCGTATGTAGTCTATGTCTGCACGGGTTGGCTTGTCGGTATAGAGAATGATGGACAAAGTTTCCAAGCTTGCTTTTGAGAGTTCTTTGTTCAGATCGTCTTTTCGCAATTTCTCTACAAGCTCACCAAGCTCTTTATGTACACCAAGCATCATCTCTTTATCTTTTTCTACAAGGATAATGCCTCTGTTCTCTAGTTTTTCTTTCAGCACAGGCAAAGCGTTTTGTATATCTTCTTCTGAAACATCACAAAGCGAAGCGAGCTTACTCAGCGTCATCGGCTCGCCTGTATAAAAAAGTAATGCTTCTATTTTTGCATCAAGTTCCATAATTTTATTCTACAGCCTCATTAGCTTCCCTGTCATCCATAAATTCTTCCATAGATTTTTCAAGTCTTTTCATCTCTATCTCGTCAAAGTTTGCGCTCTGGATCACGTCTACTATCCCCTGTCGTACTAGCTCCAGCATAGCAAGAAACGACACAATAACAAAGACTTTTTCTTCTTTTGTTTTTACTCCTTTATGCCCAGAAAATTCTCGGAAGTTCATGGTCAAACTTTCCTCTATACGCTTGCCAAGATTGTCTATCATTTCTTCCAAGCTTATAACTTTACGCACTTCTACCTGTGGCAGAGGTTCATTTTTCCTTGGGATATTGCGAAATACATCGTCCGCAAGCTCGCGCATGTACAATGCCGTGATTTGCGGGTCTGGAGAAAAACGCACATCATCGTTCTTACGTTCAAGCGGTGAAAATATAACAGATTTGCCGAATATCTTTTTTATATATTCTCCGGCATCGCGAGCAACTTTATACAAATGTAATCTGTTTTCCAATGTGCCTATTTCTTTTTCTTCATCTTCGGTCAAAAGCATGTTGGGCAATATAGATTTGGATTTTATAAGTATCAGCGTAGCTGCAATGATGATGAAAGAAGTGATACCAGATAGAAGATTTGTAGAATTTTTATTTTCTGCAGTTTCGTCATCTGCCATATTCAAACCCTTTACATAGGACACATAGTCGTCTGTGACTTGCGCCAAAGATATTTCATTGATAAAAAGTTTTCTGCGTTCTATGAGATCAAGTAGGACATCAAAAGGTCCTTCAAAAATAGGGGTCTTTACATTATAGGCGGATTTTGTATCTTCCATATTACTTTTTTACTTTGTAAATGAAAGGTATAATCGTGCGCTCCTCTGGTTTACCATGCAAGGCTAGGGTGTATGGTCCAAAAATAATGCTGTTGAAGAATTTTGAGATAGAGATAACCACAACTACACCGATAGCCACAAGCAGTATGTTTTTCACAAGGCCAATACCGTCTATTATTCTGCCTATTCTAGAATGGAAGTACATACCTATGAATATGTAAAGCGGAACATATATTAAAAGCGCAAGAAAATTTATTTTCACAAACCTCTTCATTGGTACATTTTGTTGTCCGGCAAGAAATGGCCCGAGGAAACGTAGCTGCATAAGAAATCTTGAAAAGAAAATAACTTTGTTTATGTGCAAGTAAAGCCAGCTTGTATCCAGCGGCAATCTTTTAGAAAAGAATTTGTTATATATGCCGACGATGAGCTTATTACCTTTCTTTGCCAGCCAGTATATGACTATGTCGCTAATCAAAAGTCCGGCAATAAGGATTGGTATAAGTAGCCACGCTGACAAATGCCCTGTGCCAACTAGGTAACCAAACGCCAAAAGTATAATTTCCTCTGGTATGGGTATTACCATATTTGCAAGTAAAGAAACTCCGAAAATCCCAAAGTACGACAGAGCCCCGAGTTGATTTATAATTCCATTTGTTTCTTCCATAATTTATTCTATCTCACAAAATACAAAACCACTCGCTACTGCGACAGCCGCTGATCTATGCGGTGCATATCCCTAGGAAACATAGAAGCCTCGCGGATGTTTTTCAATCCAAGTATTTGCATTGTCATGCGTTCGGCCCCAAAAGCAAAACCTCCTTCGGGTGGAACACCATACTTAAAAGCCTCTAGAAACATTTCTATTTTTGCTGGGTCCATACCCCACTCCTCTACGTGCTTCATTAGTTGTGTGTAGTCATTTATTCTTCTTCCGCCTGAAAGCCATTCAACCCCTTTACATAATAGGTCCATTCCTTCATTAAATTCTGGATTTTCTGGATTTGGGAAGACATAAAACGGCTTTTGTCTTGTTGGATATCCATAAATATACACAAAATCAGAGCCCGTTTCTTCTTTTATGATTTCACATATAATCCTTTCATCTTCGGGGTTTAAATCCTTTTCTCCCCGAACATCTCTATCTGTTTTTATAAAAATTTTATTCTGAGCTTCTTTTAGGGATAGTGTGGGTGTTTCATTTATCATTTCTGGTAAAACAGCTCCCAGGAATTCTAGTTCTTTTTCACATCTTGATTTCAAATTATTCAAGATATACCTAACTGTCTTTTCAGATAAGTCCCTAACATCACGCCATGAATTTATAAACCCAAATTCCACATCTAAAGAGACTATCTCTGTAAGATGTCTAGTAGTTGCTGATGGTTCTGCCCTGAAAACCTTATTAACAGAGAATACTCTTTCAAATGCTGACATTACAATTTGCTTATATAGTTGCGGAGATTGAGACAAGTACGCTTTTTTATCAAAATAATCCAACTGAAATACCTCTGCTCCACCTTCCGCTGTGGCTGGTACAATTGAGGGTGCCTGAAATTCAAAAAAATCTTGAGCCTTCATAAATTCACGGAATAAATCTATGATTGCAGATTGTACTTTAAAAATAGATTGTAGGCGCGGGTGGCGTAGTGTCAATGCTCTATGGTCGAGTTCTGTGGTTACATCCAAATTAAATCCATCAGCAGACATATCAAACGGTAAACTCTCTGCCACGCCAAGAATTTCTATCTCTAAAACTTCAAGTTCTATATCTCCATTCTGCACTTTTAGATTTTTATTTTTAGCAGGGCGTTCATTAACCTTACCTTTAATTGAGATAGCAGATTCCTGCTTTATTTCTTTTGCTGTTTCTATTGCCTTACTGCCGGGCAAAACTACAGTTTGAATGACCCCAGAAAAATCACGAATGTCAAAAAACACCATCTTTCCTTGGTCGCGACGGACATTTACCCAGCCGCATATAGTTGCTTCCTTGCCAATTTCTGCTTGTAAATCCTTTATATAAATACGTTTTGACATAGGAAGTATTTTACCATAAAACGCTAGATATAAAAAATCCCACAAAGACTATTTGCCTTTATGGGAAGTTTTTAAAATATCTGGTTCTTCACCAGCTTTTGGTACTCAGCGTTTGTGCGCACAAGCTCTTCATGTGTGCCCTCTGCTACAAGGCGGCCTTTGCTCATAACCAAGATTTTGTCTGCATCTTTCACTGTAGAAAGTCTGTGGGCGATAATGATAGTGGTCCTGCCTTTAGAGCTTGCCTTTATCGCTTCATGAACAATCTTTTCGTTGTTAGAATCCAGCGCAGAAGTTGCTTCATCAAATATCAAGATTTTTGGATTTTTTGCTAAAGCTCTGGCAATGGCAATTCTTTGGCGTTCACCACCAGAGAGTTTAATGCCTTTTTCTCCTATCACAGTATTATAATCATCCTTTAACTCCGCAATGAATTTGTCTATAGACGCCATCTTTGCAATTTTATCTAAATCTTCGCGCGTAAAATTCTTTGCTTCACCATTTAAGCCGAACAAAATATTTTCTTTTATTGTTGTATCAAAAAGAGAAACTTCTTGTTCTACATTACCTACTTGTTTGCGCAATGAATGCAGATCTATTTGTTTCAAGTCTATATCATCTACAAGTATTTGGCCTTCTGTTGGATCATGATATCTGCGAAAGAGATTTACAATAGTACTTTTACCTGAACCAGATTCACCTACAATACCAACAGTTTGACCAGCTTCTATGGTAAAACTTATGTCTTGCACAGTGATTTCACCTTTTTCATCGGCTTCCTCAGCATCTTGCTCGGATAAAACTGTTTCTCTTTTAGGATAAGCAAAGCTGACGTCTTTAAACTCTATTTTGCCGTTCACATCTTCAATCTTTATGGCATTTTCAGTGTTTACAATTTCTGGTTCTATTTCCATCATGTCAAAATATTTTTTGATTTGAGAGAGTAGTACTATGTATCTTCTTTGTAAGCGACCCACTTGATAAAGTGACCCGAACAGACTGGAAAGCCAAGAAGACAACGTAACGAACATTCCTGTTTTCATATTTCCTTGCGCTATCAGATAAACACCTATCGCTAGACCTCCCCACTGACCGATAGAAATAAAAAACCTGTTAGTGAGCAGAGTTTTGTTCCAATTTAGCCAAAGTTTTTGTTCAAACTGATCCACTGCTTCAACAGTGTTACTAAAATCTTTCTTAGCTTTTTCCTCTTGACCCTCTATAACCACAAGCGGGAAGTTGCGATATATTTCTGAAGAAAATTTGGCTACACTCTGCCTCCGCTCGCGAAGCTTCATTAGTGTTGGTACAAATTTTTTATTTACTATAAATGTAACTCGTAAATAACTAGTTATTGCAAGTAAGACAAAGATACCTAAGCGAAAATCTACAATACACAAAATTGTTGCCGTAATTAAAACTCTTATAGCCAAAGGTGCAATCTCGTAAAGCATCTGAAATACCATTTCTGGCAAAGAATTTTGACCTTGGTTTACTATGTGTTGTTTTACTCCGGAGTTTTCATTGTTGTGCTGGCCTATAGAAAAAGTAAGCATTTTTGATAGAGAAATATTTGAAAGATGTCTATTTATATTCGTATCAAGTTTTTTGATTTCTATATTTTCTCTAAAATAAAGCAACGCCTGTGTTTGCATAATATAAACCAGAGCGCCTAACCCTACAAGCACTAAAGCATGATTTACGTCTTTGGCTAAAACAGCATCTGCGCTTTTCCCAAATAAGTACGGACTCAAAAGCGACAACATCATGTCTACAACCATAAATCCAACGATCATCGCTATAGACGGCCAAAATGGCCTGAAGAACTGTAAAGTTTGTTTCAAGTAAGTTTTTCTTTTCATTTTATTTATTTATTAAGTTGTTTAGGTGCATTATAACACAGTTTATTTATAAAATCAAGCAATAAACTATCCAAAATAGTTTATTTTTAAAGCTTTTTTAACTTCCGCTAGTGTTTCCATAGCTGTTTTTCTGGCTCTTTCTGTGCCATCTTTTAGTATTTGCAGTACTTCCTCTGGATTTTTTGCCAGTTCTTCTCTTCGTGTTCGGATTGGCACGATAAGTTCCTGCAGTATCTTTATCAAACGCTTCTTTATTACTACATCTCCAAGACCGCCATTTTCATATTGTTTTTTAAGTTCAGCCACTTCATCTACATTTGGGTCAAAAATATCTAGATATGTAAATACAACATTACCTTCTACTTTCCCTTTGTCTTCCACTCGCAAATGGTTTGGGTCGGTATACATACTCATAACTTGCTCCTCTATCTCTTTGTCTGATGAAGAAAGATAAATACAGTTGCCCAAGGATTTGGACATCTTGGCATTGCCGTCTGTGCCAACTAGGCGCGGGATAGACCCAACCACACCTTCTATCTTTTCAAAAATTCCTGTGTCGTATATAGCGTTAAACTTTTTTGCGATATCATTCGCCTGCTCTATAACAGGCATCTGATCTATGCCGACAGGTACAGTAGTAGCCTTGAAGGCAAGTATATCTGCTGACTGAGAAACTGGGTAAGCCAAGAAGCCGAGAGGGACGCCCTTGCTGTTTTCATCGCCCTCGTTGTCCAAAAGCTTAGTTGCAAGGCTGAAGCCTTTTTCTGCTGATTCAGACTTTATAGTCGGGTTATGTGAGAGTTGCTGCAAAGTCACTAAGTTCATGAAGAAAACCGTCAGCTCCGCAATCTCTGGGATTCCCGATTGTATGAAGAAAGTTGTTTTTTCTGGATCAAGTCCGCAAGCCAAGTTGTCCATTGCGATTTCCAGAACATTACTTCTAACTTTCTCTGGATTGTCGGCATTGTCTGTCAATGCTTGGACATCGGCTATCATATAAAAAGATTTCTCTGCCTCGTCTTGCAGCTTCAAGCGATTTTGTATAGACCCGACAAAGTGTCCTAGGTGAAGCCTGCCTGTAGGCCTGTCTCCTGTCAGTACTGTTTTTATTTTCTTCTCCATTTGCGTATTCTACCACTTTTTAGGTTTTTATAAAATCCACACGTTTGTCACACATTTATACAGAAAGCAATTTTAAGCGCGGCTGCCAATGTGATACAATCCAGCAAGTTATGGCTACTACAAGGAAAAGTGATATACGCATACCGCCGCAGAGCTTGGAGTCAGAGAAGGCGGTACTTGGCTCTGTTATGCTGCGGCCAAGCGCACTTTTTGACATTTCAGATACTATCTCGCCAGATGTTTTTTATGCAGATAAACACAGGATCATCTACCAGTCTATGCTGGAGCTTTCTACTAAAAACGAGCCGATAGACCTGCTTTCCCTTTCTAACAAGCTAGATGAAAAAGGCCAGCTAGAACAAGTCGGCGGACGTACATATCTAACGGAGCTTGTAAATATGGTTCCGTCCTCTACAAATGCTAAACATTATGCGGAAATAGTGCACAGAAAGCACACACTGCGCAGCTTGATAGACGCGTCAGACTACATAGCCGAGCTAGCATTTGGCGGCAACGATGAAGAGCTGGACATAGTACTGGACACTGCCGAGAAAAAACTTTTTGGGATAACTTCAAACCCAAAGACCCAGAAGTTTACCACGCTGAAAAAAACTCTTTCTGAAACTTGGGAAGAGTTGGAAAAACTGCACGAATCCAAGTCTGATCTTCGCGGCATACCGACAGGATACAGAGACTTGGACAATATGCTTGCCGGATTTCAGAAATCAGACCTTATAATACTTGCGGCGCGGCCATCTATGGGTAAGACTACTTTGGCTTTGGATATTGCCAGAAATGTGGCCACAACACACAACGTACCTGTAGGCATCTTCTCTTTGGAGATGAGTGCGCAACAACTTGCCACAAGACTACTTTCAGCAGAATCCAAAGTAAATGCTTGGAACTTGCGCACTGGCAGACTCTCTACAGATCAAGAATTTTCCCGCATACGCGATTCGCTGGATAAGCTTGCCAAAGCACCAATATACATAGACGACCAAGCTGGAAACTCTATATCAAAAATGCGCGCTGCCGCAAGACGCCTGAAAAGCGAGTACGGCCTCGGTCTAATAGTCGTGGACTATCTGCAGCTTATGACCACAAGTAAAAATTATGATTCTATGGTGAACCAAGTTACTGAAATATCCAGATCACTCAAAGGTTTGGCGCGTGAGCTGGATGTACCGGTGCTAGCGCTCTCCCAGCTATCTCGTGCTGTAGAATCCCGCGGCGGCAAGCCTCGCTTGTCCGACCTGCGTGACTCTGGATCCATAGAACAAGATGCAGACGTAGTAATGTTTATCCACAGAGAAGATAAATACAATGACAATTCTGAGAAACCAAATGTGGCAGAGATTTTAATAGAAAAACACAGAAATGGCCCTGTGGGCAAAGTGGAACTTTACTTTGACGAGAAAACCACCTCTTTTCTTTCCATAGAAAAGAACGACCAAGGCTTCAGTGCGAGTCAAAGCGGAGGACAAGTAACATTCAACGATTTTTAATTTATGGACGACTTAGCAAAACTAGCGCGCTACTTTGCGCAGTTCCCAGGAATAGGCGAACGGCAAGCCAAGCGTTTTGTTTATTTTTTGCTTTCAGCTGATCCAAACTACGTTGGTGACCTGGCTGGCGCTATAAATAGTATAAAGAAAAGTGTGGTGCGCTGCAAAAAATGCTTCCGTTTTTTCAAAAAAAATGATGCTGATACGTGCAGTATATGCAGTAACACTTCCAGGGACAAATCTCTGCTCATGGTGGTAGAGAAAGACACTGACATAGATTCTGTGGAAAAAAGTTCTGTTTATAAGGGCCTATACTTTGTGCTTGGCGGCCTTGTGAGTGTGGTAGAGAAAGACACACCACTTCGTGTTCGCACCAACGAACTTGTGCGCAGGGCCGAGGAGGATGCAAAAGCTGGAAATTTAAAAGAGATCATATTAGCATTTTCGTTGAACCCAAACGGTGATCATACTGACATGCATGTGCGGGAAAGATTGACAAAAATTGCGGAAGAAAAAAATATAAAAATTTCCAGTCTTGGGCGCGGACTTTCTACGGGTACAGAGCTTGAATACTCCGACCAAGACACACTCAAAAATGCCCTGAAGAACCGGCAATAATAAAACCCCCAGGAGGGGGTTTTATTTTATAGAAATTATCTTGACTTCAGAGTACGGCTGGCGGTGGCCGTTGCGCTTTAGGTACCTGCTTTTCTGCTTGTACTTTACCACCATAACCTTGCTATGACGGCCAGCTTTTTCAAAAGTTGCTTCAACCTTTGCTCCGTCTATGTACGGAGTGCCGATAGTAGTGTCCTTGCCGTTGTCTACCAACAAAACCTTGTCAAACACAATCTTGTCGCCGGCCTTCAAGTCGTCTCCAAGCTTCTCTACTTTTATCTTGTCTCCAGCGGAAACTTGGTACTGCTTCCCACCTGTTTGTATAACTGCAAATTCCATAGTCCATACATATTAGCAGAGAGACTTATAAAAGTCAATAAACATTTTATGCCTTGAAATAGGGCTTTTTGCGGGCTATAATTGCTTTGATGATATCCACATATCGCTACAAAACTCTAGTCTGGACAGACTTGGAAGCTCCGACAGAGGAAGAGCTTACCTTCGTAGCAGAAGAACTACCTCCTGTTGACATAAAAGAGTTTTTCTTGCTTCATTCAAAACCTACTATTTCCAAGCAGTATGGCATTTCTGCTCACACACTTCCCTTGCCCCTATGGGACAGAGAGACAGGCAAAGTGATGCACGCGCCATTCCGCTTCGTACGTTTTGACAACCAGATAGCCACTATGCACGATGCAGCACTTGCATTTCTAGACAACGCTCGATATTTGCTGGAGTCCGAAAACAAAAGCCTTTCAAATCCGGCTTCCGAAAATGCAGACTATGTGTACAAACTTATTTTGGAAGAAATAGCAAAACATTCCCACAAAGAGCTGAAGGAATACGAGGAATATAAAGCTTTGAGAGCAACTGAACAGAAAATACATGGCAAAAAAGACCCTGTAAATCCTTGGCTTGCAGCCTGCGTAGGTCTCATTATTATTTTTGCAATTATAATTATATTTTAATCATGCTTACCATATACAACAGTTTGTCTAAAAAAGAAGAAGAATTTCGGCCAATACAAAGCAATAAAAAAGTCGGCATATACACATGTGGCCCGACAGTTTACGACTATGTGACAGTTGGTAACTGGCGAACATATACTCTGGGTGATATTGTAAATAGAGTACTTATATGGAATGGATTTGAGCCGACCTACATTATGAACATAACGGACGTGGGACATCTGACTGGAGATAACGAAGGCGATGCTGATACTGGTGTAGATAGGATGGAAAAAGCTAAAAAACGCGAAGGCAAGACAGCTTGGGATGTGGCAAGATTTTACGGAGACGACTTTCAGGCCGGCTACGTAAAACTCAACCTGACAAAACCGGAGAAATTCACAAAAGCAACTGAATACATTGCTGAGCAGATAGACTTGGTGGAAAAGCTTGAACAAAATGGATTGACTTACAAAATAAATGACGGTATTTATTTTGACACCGCTGCATACGAAAAATCTGGCTTTACATATGGGGAACTTTCCAACTTGAAAGATATAAAGGCTGGAGCACGAGTAGAGTTTAACAAAGAAAAAAGGAATGCGCGTGACTTCGCTTTATGGAAGTTTTCTCCAAAAGAAGAAAAACGCGATATGGAGTGGGATTCGCCTTGGGGTGTTGGCTTTCCTGGATGGCATATCGAATGCTCAGCTATGAGCATGAAGTACTTGGGCCAGCAGTTTGACCTGCACATAGGTGGGGAGGATTTGAAAAGTACTCACCATCCAAACGAGATAGCCCAAGCTCAAGGCGCTACAGGCAAAGCTCCGTTTGTAAAATATTGGCTGCACGGAGCATTTCTTCAAGTAGACGGAGGAAAGATGGGTAAAAGCCTCGGCAATGCCTATAACCTGCACGACATAGAGAGCAAAGGATATAGCCCGCTAGCACTTCGGTATTTCTACCTCACAGGACATTATAGATCTCCGCTAAACTTTACCTGGGAATCTTTGGATGCTGCAGCAAGCGCATTGCACAAGCTATACAGACACTACATAGAACTTGGAGAAGATATCGGTGAAGCTGACAAAGGATACATTGACAGGTTTGGAAAGGCAATAAACAACGACCTAAATATGCCGCAAGCCCTGGCTGTGGTCTGGGAGCTTTTAAAGGATATGGATATTCCAGACGAGGTGAAGAAAGCCACACTTCTTGGAATAGACAAAGTACTCGGGCTTGAATTGGGAAAACAAAAAAATGAACCCTTGCCGCAAGAAATAGCAAACTTGGTTTCTGCTCGCGATCAAGCCCGCAAAGATAAAAACTGGCTAGAAAGTGATCGCCTTCGCGACTCGCTTTCTAGCCTTGGTTATGAAGTATCTGATGGAGATACAGGAACAACGATTTTTAAAAAATAATATACGCATCTCTACCCTAAAGCTGGTAGAGTCACATAAAAAGTAGATCCTTTGCCAAGCCCAGGAGAGCTTACATTTACAGTACCATTGTGTGCCCTCACTATTTCTTTTGCAAGATAAAGCCCTAATCCTGATCCACCGGTATTCATTCTCGCACCATTACCTCTAGAAAATTTTTGGAAAAGTTGTGATTTTATTTCTGGAGTCATGCCCATACCAGAGTCTTCCACTGAGAAAATTATTTTTTTACTATCACTATCTCTACCTACACGCACGCTTACAAAACCTTCTTTTGTATATTTTATGCCGTTGTCTATAAAGTTCAGTAACACTTGGCGTATCTTGTTTGCATCAACTCTAGCAATATAAGGGCCCTTGTCTATAGTACTGAAAGTAAGCTTCAATCCTCTTGACTCTGCTGATACTAACAATTCGTTTACTATCTCTTCTGCAAGTTTAGATATATCTATTTCATCAAATTCATATTTCATCCCACCCTGTTCTATCTTGGAAACGTTTAAGAAATCTTCTACAGTTTTTGCTAAAGCTGTACTGGATTGGAATATCCTTTCTATCGCCTCACGCTGGGTAGTATCTGCCAAAACCCCATAAGAGCCCTCTAGAAGCATGGAAGAGTAACCTTTTATTGCGGTCAACGGACTTCGTAACTGATGAGATGCTAATGATAAAAATTCTGTTTTTAATGTATCTAAAGATTTTAGTTTTTCATTAGATGTTTCAAGCTCGTTTGCTAGTTTTGCAAGTTTTTCACGTTGATCAACCTCTCTTAAAACAGAACGGATAAGGAAAATTCCAACAATAACAACAACTACAAACATAATACTATTTATGAATTGTTCTCTTAGATTTTCTGCTATCAAAATTCTAATGAAAATAAAAATCCATAAGATAAAAGCCAACAACTCAGCAGAAACAACTTTTACATTAAATAATTTAAATTTTATGATTGCGTATGCTGTTAACGCACTAAATGGTAAAGTAAAAAGTGCTCCGAATTCAGTAAATTTACTTATTTCAAAAAAACTAGGCAATATCATATTAAATATAATATGAAAAATAAAAGTTGTTGTTGCTCCTATTAGTATCAGACTTAATTTTTTCTTTTCTTCTTTATAAGATTTTTGGAATTTATTAACCAGATTAACAAAAGCTATGCCTAATATGGTAGTTACAGTTATTCCAAAAATTATAACGCCCCAATTATTTTCAACACTAGCAACTCTACCCAAACTATCTAGTTTTGTTACTTGTTTAAATACAAGTGGTGTAAGAGTCATAAATGAAACAATAATAGTCAATGGCAATATTCCAAATTTATACCATTTTTTTATATCAGTCTTTTCTTTTGGAAATATATAAAAAAGAATCAGTAATGCGAAACAATACCAGATAGCAAAAAAAACCTGAAGACGGAGTAGTAATAAGGCTACAGCAGTACTATCATGTGGTTGATAAAAAAGAAAATTTAATACATTCCAGGAAATAGATAGAATAGAAAAGATAGCGAATGCAATGTTTGTATAGCTCCGAATATTGCTTAAAAAAACAATAGCACCAAGTATCAAACTGATTGCGATTGCTAAACCAACGATGACTAAAGATATGTTAATTTCGAGATTAAAAATCATAGATTATTTATAAATTCATGAAATGAATGAATGGATTTCCTTTTAGAAATAGCGCTTGCTTTATTAGCATAACCTAATCTAAATATCATACCAAATTGATCTAATGGAGGCAGCTTAAATATTTTCCTTAAAGAAAAATCAGCATCTTTTAATAATTTTTGTTCATTTATAGAAAATATTTTTGAATTTTTATTCATCGCAGAAATCAAATAAGGAATACCAGTTATCGGCTGGAAAGCTAATCCTTTTTCTGTTGCTATAAGCCAAATCTTTTCTATAACAATACCTGCAGATACTAAATCTTGGGGGCTCATACTTTTAATTGTGATAGCTCCTACAGCTGATGATGTTGAATATAGATTTTTTGCAGATTTTTGTAAAATTTTTGGAAAACCTAAAAAATTTAAGATTTTAACAAAAAAAGGTTTGGTAAATCTCCGAAAGAAAAATAATTGACCTAAATTAAGTTCAAGTGTTTTAAAAAATAAACCAGTACGACTAATTTCTTCTTCATTTGAGCTCCAACGAATAGTCTTCATAAGACCATTTCTAACATGATTATTATGTAGGATAAAATATTCATTTAAACTAGCTATATCAAAGATAGTATTTCTTAAAAATTTATCTGTAATAATTTTAACAGATGGATCAATTAAATTAAAGATAGAGATTAATTCCGATGGTATTTCTTTTTTGAAATATTTTTTTCTGTTTGAATGTCTTTTGTTGATAAAAGAAGCAGTTTCTAATTCAGTAGGTGTATTTTTAATAAAAATAATATTTGCAATATAAAATGGATCTGTTGTTGTATTAGGAAAAAAAGAAATATTTGCTGCATACCCCAATGACGCTGCCATCAATCTAACGTTTTCAATAAAAGCGCCACATGCAATATAAGATCCACATTCATCTGTGTTATAAACAGAAGTATCTGCTTTTTTTTCTAAATACAAACGGAGCGTCTCTCCATCCCATGTTGTCTTCCATGGCTGCATATTATCTCCAGACGGAGCCATGCCTCCAGCAGAAACAATTTTTAAAATAAAATCATTTTCCATAATCTTATTTTACCACCCATTTCTGTTTAATTCCTAATTTAAAATACTTATCATGACCATATGTCCAAAGAATTATTTGTATCAGGGGTCTATTTTTAACGTATTTAATTAATTCAGCAAATTCGGAACTTTTTATTGTAAGAAAAGAACTAATAGTCTGAGTTAATAATCCAACATCAATAGTTGATGGATCCACATTAACAGCGCATTCAATATTAATTTCTAAATATTGATCTTGGTTTTTATCAAATTTTGTTTGGAACACAAATTTACCAGTAAGAATATTACTTACTTTTTCTTGAGAAAGTGCTTCGCGTATTAATTCTGGATATATTTGTAATCCATAAATAGTAGTTGAAAAATCATTTCTCTCAAATATGCAAACAAATGGTAGTTGATAATTGATGTCCGATATTCCAACCTTCTTTGCTTCTTTGGTTAAATTGACTCCAAACAAACGTAAACCATCATCAATTTCTTTATATGTGAAAGTTCGTCCTCTATCACCTATTGCATAACGGACGAGTGGTATGGCGCTTTCAGCTGTTAAAAGAATTTCATTATTAAGTGATTCAAAATAGATAAAATTAGGATTATATTGAGCAATTGTAGGCATTTTTTGAGTTTCCCCAAAGAAATACTTAAAAATTTCTAGTTTAGATTTTAACAGTCTTTTAATTAAAACAGAAATTCCTGTTTCCCATGCCATAGCTGCGACATCAGCGCTCCCGTACACACTGAGAGTATCACGATAAATATTGTTTATTGTAACTTTTTTTACTAAATAATCTCTGAAGTCTTCTGTAAAAACTTCAGCTGCAAACATTAAACGGATATTTAATTGTTTTATGGGTATATTATTAAATAGAGCCTGATCAATTATATCTTTTACAAAAGGAGGATATCCAATAATAATTGTTTCAGAAAATTGAGGAGAAAGTTTTCTTAACGCTTTAAGAATTTCTTCCATATTTATTCCTGGAGTTAGTATTGAGACAGGATACTTCCCACGACGAGAAGCCATCATAAATGCTTGATATGTAATTATTCCACCAATCCATACTCCCATACCAAAACATATCAAAACCAGAGCTGGTTTCTTTCCTTTGTTTTCTCCTTGTTTTAAGAATTGTTCAACTAATATAGAATATTGCAAATCCAGGTTTTCTTTGCGAGGAAAATAATATGGCTCACCAGTAGAACCAGAAGTTGAAGTAAAAACAAGAGGTTGATTCAGGCCACCACAAAGCAGTTGATTCATCGTATTTTTTTTAAGAAAATTTGCTTTATCAACAGTAGGCAGATCTTCAAAACAGAAATTTTTATCTATATGATATTTTTTATATTTTATACGATAAGCAGAGCTTTCTTTTTGCGCAAGAAAAACTGTCTTATCTCTTTGTTTTTTTGCTACTCGTCTCCAATAATTTGAGTTTTTTGTAGCATATTCTTTGATAATTTTTTGAACTTTTTTATCCATACTAATTATTTTTCATAAATAAATCCTGGGCAAGCTTATTAACAACTTCATTTGGAGAGCACTGCATTTCAAGAGACATGACAAGCACTTTTCTCGTTGTTTCTTCAATCTTTTGTACCCTAGTAAATACTTTATCCTTACTATATCCTTTGGTCTCGAGTTCTGCAACAACATTTATTAAACCACCAGAATTAGCAAGATAATCTGGAATATATAAAATATTTCGTTTATATAAAATATTAGCATTTTCTGTACGTTCAAGTTGATTGTTTGCTGAGCCGCAAATAATTTTACAATTAAGTTCATTTATTTTTCTTTCAGTAAGATCTCCACCCATTGCGCATGGTGCATAAATATCAACATTTAATTTATGAATATTCTTAACTGATGCTACATTTATTCGATCGCCCCATGATTTAATTTCATTAATCTTTAGTTTATCTATGTCGCTTACAAATAATTCAGCACCTTCTTTATAGAGTAATCTCGCCAACTCCATACCAACTTTACCTAGACCTTTAATTGCAATTTTTTTACTAGAAAAATCACAATTTTTATATATTTGATAAAGAGCTGCTTTCATTGCATAAAAAACACTTAGCGCAGCCCACGGAGAAGGATCTCCTGCTTTATTATTACTGCCAATAATAAATCTAGAACTAGAAGCCATACAATTTATATCTTCTAGTGTTAAACCAACATCTTCTCCTGTATAAAAATTGCCTCCAAGAAGAGAAACTTTTTTTGCATAAGACTGTAAAAACTGCTTGGTTTTTACAGTCTTACTATCTGCAATAATGACACCTTTTCCACCACCAAATGGCACACCTGCAAGAGCACATTTATAGGTCATCGAACGAGATAATCTTAGAGCATCAGTTATAGCTTCATTTTCATTTTTATAAATCCAATATCTAGTACCACCAACAGCAGGACCCATGTTTGTGTTATGCACAACAATAAATCCACGTAACCCGAGACTTGAATCTTCAAACCATGAGACTAATTCGTGATTATCAAACTCTGGATTTTTAGATATATCTATTTTCATAATTCATGTTGTATATGTTTAACAAATGAGTTTGGCATTTCTTCTTTATTAACAATTTTTTTTATGATTATAGTACTGATAACGCCACCAAGAATTGCCGCGCTACCAAGTTGTGGCCATGAGATAATTTCTTTATTAAAAACTTTCTGTACAGAATCTATAACTCTTAATGATGCATTTTGAGCTCCCCCAAAAATATCTTCAATAATTATTTTCCCTATTTTTTCCTTAGTTATATTATCACCTAAAAATGTCTTCCAATATGTGAGTGGTTTATTAAATATAGTTTTAAGGTTTTTATCATACCTTTCCACATGCAACACAACGCCATCTCCATTGTCGGTAATCATTATAACTGGGATTTTGTACTTCATCGCGAGCACCCTGACCTCAACCTTCATTGGAATATTGTCTATTTCCTCTATGATACATTTCAATTTTCCTTTTTTTAATAGAGATTCTAAGTTTTTTATAGAGACACCAGATAGCATAGTTTTCACATTTGCAAATGGATTATCTTCATATATTCTACGAGCAGCTATCACTGTTTTATTTAAACCAACTTGATGCACACCAGCCAGTATACGATTTAAATTTGTAGTGCTTAACTCATCAAAATCTGCTATTGTTATTGAATTTGAAATCCCTGCCTGTGTTAACACAAAAGCTATATTACTACCTACACTCATACCAAAAACCCCTACAGAGAAATCTTTCAATTTCTTTTGTTCGTTTATAGTTATGAGATCTTGATTTCTATTCGTCTTTAATTTCCAGTATGCTTCTTTTGGAACAGTTTTTACTATAGTGTGATTCCATGGATAATAAACATATTTAAAACTTTTTGCTTTTTTAAAACAATATTTTTTAAAAACTTCGCTGGAATAAATTTTATTTTTATCTTCTCCTATATATTTATGATTTTCTATAAAAAATAGTTCCTTTAACTGATCACTAAAAGCATCAACAAAACTTATATAAGGTTTTTGTTTGAGCATTTTCTTGAGCTCTATTTCATTCTTTAAGAATACAGGTTTATAAAAAATTTCTTTTTTCATAGATTTTCATTATACCATATATTTAAAACAAAAACCAGTAAGCCTTGCGCCAACTGGTCTTTATTATTATATCCCCTCCTCTCTTAAAACCTCTAAAGCTTCCTTTGCGCGGTTAGAAATCTTGTTGGGTTTCTTAATGTTGATTTTCACATATAAGTCGCCTGTTTTACCATGTGAGACAGCTTCGCCATAACCAGGAACTTTTAATGTTTCGTTATTATTTGTACCGGGAGGTATAATAAGCTTTATTTTTTGCTCTTTCTTGTGTATACCATCTCCTCTACATGTAGTACATTTTTCTTCTGGAATCTTGCCTTCTCCATAACAATCGCTACAAACCACAATATTTTCAAAAGTCCCTAAAATAGTTCTGCGAGCTTCTCTTAATTTTCCTTGACCTTTACATTTTGTGCAAGTCTTCAGTTTTGTGCCAGGCTTTGCACCAATACCTTTACATGTATCACAAGTAGACTGTTTTGATATAGATATAGTTTTCTCTGTGCCTAAAATAGCTTCCGTAAAAGTAAGTATGATTTCTGTAGATAAATCTCTACCTCGTCTAGTACGCTGTTGGCTTGTCATACCGCCACCAAAAAAGTCTGAAAATATATCTCCTATATCTCCCATATCAAAACTGCTACCGTTCTGAAAGCCAGAAAAATCAAAACCACTAAAACCTTGTCCGCTACCCATACCGCCAGAGGCGTACGCATTGCCAAACTGGTCGTACTGTGCACGCTTCTTTTTGTCGGAAAGAGTTTGGTAAGCTTCATTTATTTCTTTGAATTTTGAATCATCGCCTTTGTTTTTATCAGGATGATATTGATGCGCCATTTTTCGGAACGCTTTTTTGATATCATCCTGCGAAGCATTCTTCTCTACGCCAAGAATTTTGTAGTAATCTTTTGTCATGAACGATTATTGTAACATATTATTTTACTTCGTCAGTTTTCTCGTCAGAAGTTGTTTCTGTGTTTGGAATTTCTTCATTTTGAACTTCAGCTGTCGTTTCTCCAGCAGAGGTTTCTCCTGCTTTTTGCATTGCCTCACCAATCTTTGAAAGTTCAGCTGAGAGTGCTTCTGTAGCATTGTGGATCGAGTCTTTGTCGGCACTGCTTGCATCTTTTAATAACTTGAGTGCTGTGATTTTTTCTTCAACGCTTGTCTTCAAACTTGCATCTATTTTGTCGCCAAAATCTTTTAGAGATTTCTCTGCTGTAAATAGAGTCATTTCGGCAGTATTTTTTACATCGGCAAGCTCTTTCTTCTTTGCATCTTCTTCTGCGTGAGCTTCCGCATCAGCTTGCATTCGCTTTATATCTTCATCCTTCAAACCTCCAGAAGCCTCGATGCGGATAGACTGTGCTTTTCCGGAAGCTTTATCCTTTGCAGTTACATTCAAGATACCGTTCGCGTCAACATCGAAAGACACTTCCACTTGCGGCATACCACGCGGTGCTGGCGGAATTCCATCCAAGATAAATCTGCCAAGAGATTTGTTATCAGAAGCCATAGGTCGTTCGCCTTGTGTAATGTGAATTTCCACAGAAGTTTGGTTGTCTGCAGCGGTAGAGAACACTTGAGATTTTGAAGATGGAATAGTTGTATTGCGGTCTATGAGTTTTGTCGCAACACCACCCAAAGTTTCTATACCAAGTGAAAGAGGTATAACATCAAGCAAAAGAACATCACGCACTTCGCCTTTCAAAACTCCGCCTTGCACAGCAGCACCAAGAGCCACAACTTCGTCTGGGTTGATAGATCTATTTGGGTCTTTACCAAACACCTTTTTTACTTCTTCTACAATTTTCGGCATACGAGTCTGGCCTCCCACCATTATGATCTCGTTTATGTCAGAATATTTGAAACCAGAAGCCTCTATCGCGCGCTTTGTAATTTCAATTGAGCGGTTTATGTATTCTTCTGCCAAAGATTCAAGCTGGGCGCGAGACATCTTTATAAGCAAGTGTTGCGGACCTGCTGCTGTGGAAGTGATAAATGGAATATTTATTTCAGTTTCTACTGCAGTTGAAAGTTCAATCTTTGCTTTTTCTGCAGCTTCGTCTAGCCTCTGAAGTGCAAGCACATCTCCACGAACATCCACACCAGATGTCTTCTTAAATTCTTCTGCAATCCAGTTTATGATCTTGTGATCAATATCACGTCCACCCAAATGACTGTCCCCATCCGTAGACTTCACTTCTATCACATCGTCCCCAACTTCAAGGACAGATACGTCTAAAGTTCCACCACCAAAGTCGTATACGACGATCTTTTCGCTTTTCTTTGAGTTAAATCCGTAAGCAAGTGCAGCAGCTGTTGGCTCGTTGATGATGCGCTGCACATCTAGACCTGCAATAGCCCCAGCATCTTTTGTGGCCTTACGCTGAGCATCGTTGAAGTACGCAGGCACAGTGATTATGGCCTCTGTTACTTTTTCCCCAAGCTTTGCTTCCACATCGGACTTTATCTTTGCTAGTATCATGGCAGAAACTTCTTCCGGAGTTTTCCACTCGCCATTCATGTTTACTTGAACTCCGCCATTCTTGCCTTTCTGTAGTTTGAATGGAACATTCTTCAAATCTTTCTGGACTTCTGGATCATCAAACATGTGTCCCATGAATCGCTTGATGCCGTATATAGTATTCTCTGGATTTGTTACAGCTTGTCGTTTTGCAAGCAAGCCCACCAATCTGTCGCTATTTTTAGCAACCGCAACGATAGACGGAGTGGTGCGAGCACCTTCAATATTCTCAATAATTTTCGGCTGTCCGCCTTCTATTATAGCGACAGCAGAGTTTGTAGTACCCAAGTCTATACCTATGATTTTTGACATATATTTTTATTTTTAATATTTTTATAAATAGCGAATAAATAATTTTACTTGTTTTCTGCGACCGCAAAAAACTTGTATAATCTGAGTATAAGGTATATGATATAAACATGTCAAGCAGGAAAAATCCACAACATAGCATACTCCGAGCCCTTGGACGCAAAAAGGTGGTAAAAACAGCCGAGCTTGTGGATAAAGGGCAAGAAAAAGCGTCAAAATACGCTATAAACCGCGCTGTACGTGGCATGGTGGAAAATGGCCTTGCCGAGGAATTTGCCTCTCCACAAGGGCATTATTTGCGTATTACGCCGGTTGGCAAGAAAAAGCTGGCTTCACTGGAGCTAACAGATGGCACTATGCCTGTACCAGCCGCATGGGATGGCAAATGGCGAGTGGTACTGCTAGACCTGCCAGAGGCCCGCAAAAACGAACGTGAAAGTCTCCGTTATCTATTAAAAAAGGCCGGATTTATCTGTCTTAAAAATTCTGCATGGATTTCCCCATACCCTTTTGAGCACCTGTTTACAAATATTAAAAATGATCTAGGATTAACGACTGAAATCATGATTTTAACAACAGACTCGCTTGACATTGAAACCGAAAAAGTCTTGTTTGAAACTTTTGGAAAATAAAATTATCCCCACACATTTACTCTCACTGGTCGAAGTATATGGTCATTGTTTTTGTAGCCTTTTTGGAGTATTTTTGCTAAAGTATTCTCTACTCCGTCACCTTTTACGACTTCTACGCTCTGATGTATTTTAGGATCAAAAACATCACCTTCTTTTGAAGATATCTCTTCAATACCATTCTCAAAAAGCACTTTTAGAAACTGTTGATGTATATATTCCACACCCATACGCCAATTCTTGTCTACTTTTTCCCAAGCTTCTTTATTTGAAAATGCCATATCATACGCGTCCAAAACCGAAAACAGACTTTCGGCAAAATTTTCTCTTGCTAAATTTTCTATTTTTTTAACACGAGAAAGTTCGTCCTTTTTATAGTTGATAAAATCTGCGCGTTCTTTTTGCCAATTTGTTAAATACTCTTGTTTTTCTGTATTGGCTTGTTTTAGATCAGCTCTAAGCTTCTTTAAGGTTGCTTTTAAATCTTCTTCGCCATCTGCATTATATTCAAAATCTACTACATCTTCTACTATTGGCTCTAAAATATTTTGTTCTATTTTTTCTTCTTCATTCATACCTGTATTATAATGATTTTGAAAATTTTTTCAAACAAAAACCCTGCCTAAAATAAAGGCAGGGTTTTATATTTAAAAATCAAATGATTAAACATATTGCGAATAAATTTCATGACTTTTTATTTTACTAATAAGCCCTTGATAGCCCTTTTTTTTATTGAATAAAATCCTTACGCCCATTGCAAATGTTTTATCTTCATTTCTAAATATATGTTTAAATGTTTCAAGATTTACATGATCATGCCTATCTATAATAGTATGTAACATATTTATAAATTCTACTTCATTAGCAAATTCGCGTGCTTTATCAAAAATATATCTCATATTAGATTGCGGGAATTGACTATTTTTAGTAAAAACAAGCCTCTGGAAAAATCCAACTGGTTTAGAAATTTTACCAAAATCAACATCTTTTAATATTTTAGTGAAGCTTTTCCTATCTACCCCTTTTGCAAGAAGGACCCTGGTGGCAAGTTCTTTTTTAAGATTTTCATGAGTTAGCACATCTACAATAATTTTCGATGGGAAAAACGGACTATTTTCAAAAAAATAGAAAAGTTGGTTTAACATTTGAGTTTCAGCTTCTGTAAAAGTATAACCGTCATTTTTTAATAAAATAGGTTTAATCTTTTCATAAAGCTCTTTGATTAAATCATACTCAGAAATTGAGTGGTTTTTTTGTTCAAACATAATTATTAATTTTTAATTTCGCCTTATTTTATCACCACCTTCGTCTTTTGTCAACCCTCTTCCATCAGCCTGCGGCTGATGGAAGACTCCGTATGTCTTTGCTCTAGCAAAGACATACGGAGTCAATTCATACACAATATACCAATTCTCAATGTACTATTTCTTCCCGAGGAGCAGAACACGCTCGTGGTCATTCCAGCCAAGACTAGTCCAATTACCACTGCGCTCCCAAAACGAACCACTAGAGTTCCAGCTGCCAAATGGCACGCACCAACTGCCATCTGAGCCGCGGAAAGACGCACCTGGAAAGTAGTACCAATTACCATCTTTTAATTCTTCAGGTATTACTCCTTTCTTTTTCTGGTTTTCAAATAGGTATTTTTGATACTCTATTCCAGGAAGATAGTATGTTTTACTGAATTTCTCTGCAACGTATTGCATAACAGATGCGGGGTTTTTCTTTAGTTTATTCTTCTCTAACCATTTATCCAAATCTATATCTTCATTTGGATTATATATCTCTGGTTTACCTAGTTTCTCATAATCAAGTAAAGCTGTTTCTGGGTTTGTAATATATTTACCAAATTCTTTTGGATCATCTTTTGCTTTAGCTATATCTTGCCATTTTATTTCTTCTGGCTTTAAGAATTCTGGAGTGAATTTTACTTTTGATAAGTCTTGATTGTTCAATGACCAGTCATTTGTGTATGTATCTCGCCAGAAGGTGTCGATTTCTTGTGTGAACTTCTCTTTTTTCTTTTTAGTTAAAATTTGCCCTTGTTCAGAAAAGTTATTCAATATTTCTTTCTGTTCTTTTGTCTGGTTTTGAGCAATAAAGTCTTCAATCAACTTATCTTCTTTGATCTGTCGCATTTTAAATGGGTCAAGTTTTGATATTTCTTCAATTGGTAAGTTGCGGAGTGATGGTTTTTCATATACGAGTTTTGACTGCCAAACAAGTGCTTCTGCTTCTTCTTCGGTAACACCGAAGCGAGATATGTTAGTAGCTCCATTCATAAAGCCAAACCTTTGAAAGATCTTAAATAATAGATTTCTGTCGTTTTCTGGAAAATCTCCATTGCCGGCAAAAAAGGCTATTTTCTCACATAAATATTCCGGCAATGATTGTTTTGTTTGATTTTTATACCCTTCTACCCAAGAAAGATATTGTGCTGGGTCAAGGACTGCTTTTTTAGGCTTTGATTTTTACCCTTCAGGACATTTCCGCTTGCAAAGAAATCTGACTTGCCTTCTGTATATGCAATGTGTGCTTCATTTATTGCCCTAGCTAAGTTCGCAAGAGTTGTTTCAGCCTCGTCTTTGCTATATGGAACAGATTTATCTTCACGCATAGAAGCAACAAGAAGTGTGTCGTATATCTCATTTGCTGGCATTTGATCAAGATGAGGCATTTCAAACTCTCTAGTTTCTTCATCTCCGAGAGGGTTACGATCTGTGTGATGTGGTCCTGGGAGGTTGCCTGTGGCTAATATTCTAAAACCATCTTTTACCGTATAAATCGTATTACCATCTTGCGGTACAGTAAAAGTGTCTCCTGGTTTAAGGGCAAAGTAACGCTTTAATAATAAGCGCAAACCTTTTTCCATATTATTAAATTCATCGAAAATAACTTTACGGCCTTCTGTTATGGAACGGACAAGCATTCCTTCATTA
Source organism: Minisyncoccia bacterium (assembly GCA_039809265.1). Lineage (GTDB taxonomy): Bacteria > Patescibacteriota > Minisyncoccia > Phycocordibacterales > UBA9973 > JBDHUR01. The sequence continues at coordinate 24,154 of JBDHUR010000003.1, read as the reverse complement.
AACTTTGAAATAGTTGCTCCATCTTTAACATCTAATCCAGTCTTGCCAACGATATCTGATTCGCGAGATTGGTCAGTAGAAGCAAATATTTCTGGCTCATATCCTTCTAAACTTTTTACAATATGTCGTAAAAGCTGTGTTTTACCTGTACCAGAGCTACCTTCTAAGAAAATACCTTTCTTAGATTCTCGCATGAGTTTTACAATCTCTTTCTTTTTATCTGTCCTAGATGGTGTTTCTATAAACCCTTCTTTCGCCTGCTCTTTGTACTTTAGAAGTTCTACCATACGAGAAATGTGCGATGTCTCTTTATTCTCGGACAATTTAAGACGCTCATTGTTTATTTTTTCTTCAGCTTTATCCCAGCTTAGTAGTCTTTTGTCATCTATGTGTGTGCCTGTGTTTTTACTGCGAAAATTGTATCGTAATTTTTCAATCTTTTCTTCTAGAGTATCTAGTGTTTTAACATGGTGTATTATATTTTGAGTTCTTTTTGATTTTTCTTTTTCTTCTCTGGCAAGTTTTAACAACTCTGGCAGTGTATGACTACCGGTTTCTTCTTTTGCATATTCGTACATACCATCTATGTTAGAGAGCAGCAAGTCATTTTCTTCACCTATAAGAGCGTCAACCTCAGACAAAACATCTTCGCTATGAAGATGTGGTTGTTTTTCTTTTTTTATCTCTGCATATGATCTGCCTTCTTTATCCTTTAGTTTCTTCTTTAACTCAAGGCGTTTATTGAAGAAATCGTTAGAAAGTTCTATATGGTTATTATATCACAATGTTTTATTTAAGATACAAGAAGAGGTTTGTTTAAAACTAAACCTCCACACATTATGTGTGGAGGTAGTAACTTAACGTTTACTCCATTGTGGGGATTTACGAGCTTTTTTCAAACCAAACTTACGGCGTTCTTTGATACGCGGATCACGTTTTAGGAAACCAGCTTTCTTTAGAGTAGTTCTGTCTTCTTCATTCATCTCTACAAGCGCCCTAGAAACTCCATGACGCACAGCTTCTGCTTGAGAGTGCACACCACCACCTTTTACTTTTACAGTTATTTCAAACTTGCCTTCTCGTCCAAGCTCGGCAACAGGACCATGAATAATATTCTTCAATTCACTTGTTGGAAAGTAATCATGAGCATCTTTTTCATTCACAATGAAAGAGCTTTTTGAAGCTTCTAGGACACGCACTCGGGCACTTGAAGTTTTCCTTCGGCCAACAGTCTCTGTATATTTTTTTGTTTTTGTTTTTTCCATATTATTCTGTAACTGTAAGATTTTTCATAATTCGAGCACGGAGCTTATTTGATGGTATCATGCCATAGACAGCATCCTCTAGTAACACTCTGTATCCGCGTCTACCGGCACGCATATCCATGCGCTCCTTGGTCAAACCACCTGGGTAGCCACTGTAGCGTTCATAGAACACAGTAGTTTTCTTCTTTTCAGATATTTTCAACTTGGATGCATTAACAATAGCCACCTTCACATTAGCAACTTTGTTTGCAACATAAGACGGGTCATTCTTGCCCATAAGAATCACAGCGGCAGCTTGTGCTACTCGTCCCAAAGATTGTCCGCTTGCATCTATTGTGTGTTTCATAACGCTTGTCATACTACCTTATTTCTTTAAATTATACAAATTCTATGATCGCCATCTTGCTGCCGTCTCCCTGACGTGCTGGCAACTTTATGATACGAGTGTAACCGCCTTTTCTGTCAGCGTAGGTAGGCATGATGTCTGTAAAAAGCTTCTTCACTTCTGGCTTTCTGTTCATAAGGCGCGACGTTATAAGCCGCTTTGCTGTCATGGTGTTTGGTCGAGCAGTGGTTATGAGCTTCTCCACAAACGGGCGAAGTTCTTTTGCTTTTGCTTCTGTTGTCTCTATACGGCCATGTTTTATAAGGGAAAGAGCTAGCCCCTTGATAAGTGCATTTCGTGCATTTGATTTTCTTCCAAATTTTCTGACTGAATTGTGGTGTCTCATGTTATTTTTTACTTAAGTGTAATACCAAAACCACCCAAGACTTTCTTTATCTCTTGGATTCCCTTCTCTCCCATACCAGCAAGTTCTAGCAAGTCCTCCTTCTTCTTGCGAGCAATACCGCCGACTGTACGGATATTTGCACCAGTCAAAGCATTCAATGTGCGAGTAGAAAGGTCTAGGGTGTCTATACGAGTTTTTAGAATATCAGCCATTTCTTCCTTATCTTCTGCAGAAGAAGCAGCTTCTTTCTTTTCAGAAATCGTTTCAACTTCATCTATCATATCTGACTTCGGTAAAACATGCTTGAAATCAAGGATAGCATTTAGCTGTTCTATCATAATACCGATAGAGCGCTCCAGCGCCTCGTGCGCAGAGACTGTGCCGTCTGTTTCTATGTTTATGCGAAGTCGGTTGTGGTTTGTCTTGTCACCCACACGCATATTCTCTACTTCATAAGCAACACGGCGTACAGGGGAAAAGATAGCATCTAGAGCGATAGTGCCGATGTCTACTTTATTTTTCTGGTGTATCTCCTTTGGTACAAAGCCAAGCCCATGCTCTATAGTTATCTCTACATTCAAATTTGCATTCTTGTCCGTAAGTTCTGCAAGGTGAAGGTCTGGGTTCAAGATTTCTACTTGCCCACCAGCCTTTATATCTTTTGCTGTTACGCTTTTTACCCCTTTGACAGAGATAGTTGCGGTCTGAGATTCTTCAGAGCTGACCTTAAAGCGAACTTTTTTAAGATTTAGAAGAAGCGTGATAACGTCTTCTTTCATGCCTTCTAGCACTGAAAACTCGTGCGATGCGCCGTCTATCTTTACACTTGTTATAGCAGAGCCTGGAAGTGATGAAAGTATAATTCGACGAAGTGAGTTGCCGAGTGTATGGCCGTAGCCTGGGTACAAACCGTCTATTTCATAGACGCCTTTTGTTTCTTCTTCGTGCACTATGCGAGGTTTTGATGGCAAAATAATGTTATGGGACATATTTTTGTTACAAATTACTAATAAAAATGATGCGCTTAATAAAATTTAACGGCTGTAGAATTCCAAAACGGCATTGAAGTTTAGAAAGCCTTCTGTATTGCTTGGCTTACCGGCAACTGTAGCCTCAGACTTACCGAGATCAAAGGAAAGCCATGATGGGATGGAATAATTCTTCAACTTCTTGTCCAAGTCTGCGAACATCACACTGCTCTTGCTGCCTTCTCGGATGCGGATTACATCACCTTTCTTCACACTGTATGAAGGCACTGTAGTCTTTACATCGTTTACAGTTATGTGCCCGTGCGAAACCATTTGGCGAGCAAGTGCGCGAGTATGTGCTAAACCAAGTCTGTATACTACGTTGTCTAGGCGGCTTTCCAACTTTTCATAAAGCATGTCTGTAGCGGAGACACCCTTTTTCTCTGTAGAAGCTTTTACATAGTTTGAAAATTGCTTTTCGGAAACACCATAAGAAAAGCGGATTTTCTGCTTTTCTAGGAGCTGGCTACCGTAGCCAGAAAGAGCCTTGGGTTTCTTGCCACCCTTCTTCTTGCTGTGGCGAGCTTCGGAAATGACAAACTTTTGTGTTTGACATTTTTCGTATATTGCAGATCCGAGTCGTCGGCAGATTTTAAATTTTGGTCCGTTTATCATGACTAAATGTGTAGTAAAAAATTATAAACTATACTCGACGAGGCTTTTTCGGCTTTGGGCCATTGTGAGGGACTGGAGTCACATCACGCACGCCTGTAAGCTCAAAACCCTTTCCAATAAATGCTCGGATAGTGGGCTCGCGACCAGAGCCGACACCCTTAACGACGGCATCAACATCTTTTATCCCCAAAGCATAGGCTTTGTCTCCAAGGACTTCACCCACTTTTCCTGCAGCAAAAGGAGTACCCTTCTTTGCACCACGGAAACCAAGCATACCGGCTGAAGACCAGAAAAGAGTGTTGCCTTGTTTATCAGAAACAACAGCTTTGGTATTGTTGAAAGTTGCTTCCACATGTAAAGTCGCAGAAGTGATCTTCTTCTTAGGAGTTTTTGCAGCACCGCGCGAAGCATTTTGCCCTTCACCTGACTGGCCATCTTTAGTTATAATTCTCTTTTTTCCCATAGTTTGATATTGATGAATAAAATGTAAGGACTAAGTCTTGCTTTCCTTTCGGCGACCAGAGGACATAGTCTTTCTGACATTGCCTCGGACTGTACGAGAGTTTGTCTTTGTACGCTGACCTTTAGTTGGAAGCTGTCTCTGGTGGCGCACTCCGCGATAGGCCTTTATGTCTTTCAGTCTTTTTATATTTGCGGAAACTTCTCGCTTCAAGTTACCTTCTATCTTTAAACCCTCTACTATCTTACGGATACTGTCTTCTTGGTCGTTTGGAATGTCTTTTGTTTTGGTGCCATATTCAACCTTTACTTCGTCCAGTATTTTATGCGCCTTTGAAATACCTATACCGTAAAGTGTAGTAAGGGCAATGTCTACGCGTTTATCATTTGGAAGTGTTATACCTAGGATTCTCATAATATTTCTAAAATTACTGTTTCTGTTTGTGCTTTGGATTATCGCAAATAACACGCAAATGACCCTTGCGCTTTACGATTTTGCACTTCTCGCATATTTTTGAAACTCGTGACCTTACTTTCATGCAGTATCTAAAATTAAGTTAAAAATGAAGGGTTTTTGACCCTTTCATAGGCTATGCGTACACAGCCTGCTCATAATACACGATTTACATCCTTTTGACAATCCTCCCCTTTCCGCCATACGGATCAAGGACAATCTCCACCCGATCACCCACCAAAACTTTGATGCGATTCATCCTCATCTTACCTGAAAGGTAAGCCAAGATTTCCGCATCATCTTTGGTTTTAACGCGAAAAAGAGTGCTAGGAAGCGCCTCGGAGACTACTCCTGTAACTGTCTCTATTTTCTCTTGATTAAAACCGCTCATGTGTGTATCTATATGGATTTGGTTATTCTAACAGAAAAGCTAAAACTCTGCAAGTTTATAAGTGAGTTTCTATTATTGAGACAGGCTTTCATCTACTTTTATCTTTATATCTGTCGGATTTTCAGGCAAAGTTCTCTTCCAAAGAGGCCTCATAGATATCTCTGCAGAGTCTATGCCGCTCCAAGATGCAAAGACAGTTTGGGCATCAGTATTCTTGTTCTTGCCAGCCAGCTCACTAGCCAATTTTTCGCTATCTATGACAGAAATGATATGTGTATCTCCGCTTAGCTTGAACGGTACAGATGTTGCAGTAGTTATATCTACATCTTGAGCAGTCTTGGATTCAAACTTCAAATCATGCAGTTCTGGTATCGTAACAGGAGTGCCATCATACTGGCTAATCGCCGCTTTTGCAATAGCTTCAGTAAGCTTTGTTTGATCAAATAAAAGCATAGAGAGCTTGCCTTTAGCGGTGCCGGTAATAGTTGATGAAGTGCTTTCAAACGACATGTTAGAATCGTCGATATCAAAGAAAACCCCGCCGTCATAGTACACAAATCCATCCGGTATCTGACTTTCTGCCTGCTTGAGGAGTTTATCTTTCAGGGCTGATATAAGTTCCTCTGTAGACTTATCTTTTTCATCATTGCTCAGGATATACCTCTCGCCTTTTGCACCACCAGAAATAGCAGTGGAAGAACGCGCGTAAATCTTGGTATATTTTGGGCTACCCTTTAGACCGATGAGTGTGAAGTCTGAAGGTGGTATGTTGTAGTCCTCGCCAGAGACATCGGCATGAACACCAACTTCTATAGAACCAGGAACGATGTCAGTACCTTTTTTTGTATACCCTGGGACTTTGACAGCTTTGTCTGTCTTGTATATTTTGCCATCTTTTGTCTCAAGGCGAGTTTCTATCAGTAAATTTTGAGCGGTGGTACTATATTCGTTATAAATAACAACCTTTCCTGTAGCTTTATCATTTGCATCACGTTTCTCTGTACCGGTGAAAGTTTTACTTTCTTCTCCAGATATCGCCACAACTTCAAAAGGCAGTTCGCCATCTGGGGCGTCCTTTTTGGCAGTAAAATTGTTGTCCAAAGTAACCGTCTCAACTTTTGGTGTTACAGCTACGGTTGCTTCCTCAAACGCATACGAAAGCGCAACAAACATGCCAAGCAAAACAAGTATAACGATAGTCCAAATCCTGCCGCGAGAACGACGAGGTGGATTTACTGTATCTGACATTTCCGGATCTTTGTAAACAGGACGAGACACGCTGACATTCTGGGTAGGCTCGTCTACATTTATATACTGCTCCACTTTTTTCCTTGGTAAAGGAGAAATTTCCTGCGGGGCTTCCGTGACTACTGGCCGGCGACGGCCATTGCTTGTGAGGGGTTTTATATCTTGAAGAATATTTTTTGCCATATTTACTACAAAGATAAACGACGACTAATAAAAAGACTGTGGAGCATTGTGTTTACATCTTTTGGGCTGTTTACGCTCCAGTTCACATATGGAACAACATGCTTTACGTCTACTATTATAGCATCAAAATTTTTACCGGAAAGTGCATAAGTCTGATTTGTATTTTTGAAAAGTGCAGAAACGAGTGGATTATGGATTTCTTTGCCAGAGAGAAGGTAGACTGTTGTTGGAATATTCACTGTGCTGGATATTTGTCCCAGAACTTCGGTAAAATTTTGATTCCAAGCGACACCCGCCTTTCTGTTGGAGTGATTCAAGAGAGATTCTATAGAAACGTCTGCATTGCCGGCTGAATGCAGAGCTATAAGTGAAGTTACTTCTTCCCTATCTCTGCCTAAAGTCTCTGAAATATCTTCATACAGTTTATAAGTCCCATACGGGAAAGAGCCGTGCGAATGCAGATAGCCATTTGAAACAAAAGAAAGGTGAGAAGTTAGATTTCCAACAGAAAGAAGGAGGAAATTATCTTTATCACTTTTTATATCTCGCACTGCAACAAAAGAAGAGAAATGCGCGGAATGGAACAGTATCGGCTTGCCTAGGATAACATCCCAAACGGCACTTTTGATTTGCTTTATTAAAAACTTGTCTGAAAAAGCAATAAATATAGAAGTTTCTATGCTATTTATTTTTCTGCCAAAAGGCTGTGTAATGTCGTAGCCATTGTGCTTTATACTCATGATCTGCTCTTGTATAACAGTCATGGATTTGTCTTCATCTACATCCGCCAAGAAATTCTCTTTTTCCTTTTCTAGTATTTCAGAAGCAATCTTCTCTGTAAAAACAAAAGGTGTTTCCTTGGACATCTTGGCCATGCGAGTCTGGCTGCCAACCCAAGGCGAATGCAAAAAGCAATGTATAGCTTCCGGGGATATCTGATTTTTATGCACCACGACAGAAAGAGCATTTCTCAAAGCACCTAGCATGGCGGACGTAAAAGCATTCGCATTACCGAAAGATTCTGCGCTTATAGGTGCCTCTGCGTAAGCCACAATTTCTGGCTTACGCAGTGAGGTATCAAACTTTGTACGTACGAGAGAAACACGAACGAAGTCCGTGGCTATATCCACAGCCATGACATGTGCTTGTATTACATTTTCCTTTTTAGAAGAAAAAAGACCCATGCGTAGAGTATAGCATGAAGCAATAGATACAATATGTGAAAAAGTTAAGCCAATACGCCTTTTATTCTGCGCACTCCGGCACTAGATGCTTCTTCTTTTTGTATTTTGAACCCACCGATATCGCCGGTGTTTGCTACATGCGGCCCGCCGCAAAATTCTTTTGAGACGTATTTGTCATCTGAGTCTTGGATAGTGTATACAGAAACAATTTCTGGATATTTCGCGCCGAACTCCATCTCTGCACCAAGCTTTTCTGCTTCTTCGCGTGGCATTTCTCTACGGACGACTGGAAACCTACTCACAATCCAACTGTTCACCAAGTCTTCTACTTTTTGTAATTCATCTGCGGTAAGTTTTCGGTCAAAATTAAAGTCCATACGCAAACGCTCTTCCGTGATGTTTGAACCTCTCTGGTGTACATCATTCCCCAGCACCTCTTGAAGTGCTGCCAGTAGTAAATGATGTGCTGTGTGCAGCTTTACAGTTTTTTCATTTGTATTTGCTAGTCCGCCTTTGAACTTCTGCTCTGCACCAGCACGAGATTTATCTTGATGTTCTGACATTTGTGCATCAAACTTCCTGCGATCTATTTCTATACTTTTTTCTTTCGCAAGTTCTTCTGTCAGCTCTATAGGAAATCCATAAGTTGTAGCTAAAATAAACGGGTCTGTACCTTTTTCAAATTCTTTCAGACCAGATTCCAGTGTTTTCTGGAATTTTTGTATTTCTTCTGTTATGGCTTCCACAACTTTTTCGTTTTGTATTTCTGTGTATGCGCCAACATAAGCCTTCTGGAAAAGCTTCAGTACTTCGGCTGAAGCATTGTCAGCCAAGCCACAAAGCCGCATCTGCACTGCCGCGCGGCGTACAAGCCTGCGTACTATATACCCTTGGTCTTTATTTGAAGGGAAAACACCATCACCCACAATAAACAAACTGCTACGCAAATGATCCCCAATAATCCTAGCTCCACGCTCACTGTAGTCTTTAGCATTGGTTTTTATGTATTCGATTACTGGCGAGAAAAAGTCTGTGCTATAAACATTATTTTTACCTTGCATAAGCATAGTTATACGCTCAAGGCCAGAACCTGTATCAACATTTCTCTGAGATAACTTACCAACGACTTTGCCGTCTCTTTTCTCGTATTGCATAAAAACGTCATTCCAGATTTCTACTACTTTTCCTTCTTCGTCAGCTTGCACATATTGCTCATGTGTCATATCACCCAGACCTTCATCGGTGATATCATAAAACATTTCTGTATCTGGCCCGCATGGACCATTGTCTCCTGGACTCCACCAATTATTCTTTGCGGGTAAAAAATAAATCCTGTTTTCTGGGATATATTTTTTCCAAATCTGTACTGCATCTTCATCACGCGAAGCATTTTCGTCACCTTCAAAAACTGTCACATACAAGCGTTTCGGATCAAGCCCCAAGCCTTCTTCTTTGCTTGTCAAGAACTCATAGCTCCAGCTTATGGCTTCCTCTTTAAAATAGTCCCCCAGCGACCAGTTTCCAAGCATTTCAAAAAATGACAAATGGCGAGCATCACCTATGTCACTTAAATCTCCTGTGCGTACACATTTTTGACAGCTGGCAAGACGATTGCCTAGTGGATGTTTTTGTCCCATAAGATACGGCACAAGCGGCTGCATGCCGGCTGTATTGAAAAGCACAGAAGGATCGTTTTCTGGAACGAGCGAAGCCGAAGGCAAGATAGCATGCCCGCGTTTCTTAAAGAATTCTAAAAATCTTATTCGTATTTCGCTTGATTTCATAGTTATGATTTTTTAGCATTTTTCAGCATTTTCTCCAAACGCTCTATGTCTGTTTCTATATTTTTGAGTCCAGCTTCAAAGAACTTGGGGTCGCTGGTATCTATGCCTATATCTCTGAAAATAGCCTCCGGGCTCTTGCTTCCACCGGCTTTCAAAAATTCTTCTATCTTCTTCAAATAGTTTTTATCTTGTTTATACTTTGCATACAAAGCTCTAGAAACTATCTGTCCGTAAGCATAAGAATACACATAGAAAAATCTGCGGATATGAGACCAAGCTACAAAGAAATATCCATCGTCCGGCTGCAGCTTGAAAGCGCTGCCAAGGTAAGACTTCATGTGTTTGTTCATAAGCCCTGCAATATCTTCTTTTGACATGCCTCCCTGGTCTCTTATAATTTCGTGCAGTTCATTTTCAAAATTGAAAACAGCTATTTGGCGGAAAATAGTTTGTATATCGTCTTCTATCTTGTTATGTAGTGCTACAATCTTTTCTTTTTCGGACAATTTTTCAAAAATTTCATCAAATACAAAATTTTCAAAAAGCGTACTTGCTACTTCTGCTACAGAAATAGTATGTCCACGATATATCGGCGGCTGTGCCTTGGAAAGCTCAGCATGTATAGCGTGCCCCATCTCATGTCCGAGTGTAGATACCGAATCCAAGTTGTCTGAGTGATTTAGCATAACGAATGTAGGCGTATTCTCCATGCTTGCGCAATATGCTCCGCCTTTTTTGCCTTTCTTGGGGAAAACATCTATCTGACCTTTTTGCAAAAACTTGTCCAAAATGTCCGCGTACTTTTTATCTGCTTTAGCAAAAGCGCTGTGCACAATGTTCACTGTTTCTTTAAAATCTATTTTCTTACTATTTTTCCCAACTGGCGCGTTCCTGTCTTCGTAAGCCAAATACGGCAAGCCAAGCATTTTTTTCTTTAGATTGAAAAATTTGTGAGATATAGGAAAAGCTCTTGTGACCGAGGCAACCAAGTTCTCTATCTCGTCTTCTTTGTTTTGATAACCCAAAATAGTAGCGCTGTAAGGCTTTTTATATCCGCGAAGTTCGTCCGATATTTTTTTGCGTGTTACTATCGCATTTATCTCGCTTTCTGCAAAAGGACTTATATGTTTTAGTGCTTCTCTTATCTTTCCCCAAAGCTCACGGCGATTCTTTACCGGCAAGTCTTTCACCTTATTCATCGCTTCAGATATAGGCATATCTTTGCCGGCAAACTTCACCATCTGCGCAGAAAGCAATTTTTCCTGACCATCTACCCACATGGAATACGAAGGCTGGACCAAAAGACTTACTATCTTTTCTTCTGACTCAGATAGATCATGCGTGCTATTCTCAAATATATTTTGCAAAAAATACCTATATTTTGAAAGGGTGGGATTTCCCAAAAAGCTATTTTGCTTTTCTTTGCTTAACTTGCCAAGAGAAAGTGTGAAAAACACGATTTCATTTGCACTTTTCGTAAGTATATGAGAAATCTTGTTCTCTTGCGCTTCTGCTTCCTTGTTACCAGAGTCTATATCTCTAAAAAGAAACAGGTAAAACGTAGGGCTTGGTAGGAGTATCAGTTCTTCATACGAATCCAGTGCTTGCAGGAGTTTTTTAGCATCGGAAAGATAACTTTTATCCTTAGTATAAGTTTCTGCAAAGCTTTTATAGGCGCTTTCTATGCGCTTTACATCACGGATAATTTTCGGATCGCTTGGTGATCTATATAAAACACTCAAATCCCATTTGGTTTGCATTTTCATGGATAGATTATAGCAAAAAGATACACATTTGCCAGTAACTCTATTTTGGAATCTTTGCAGTTTTTCTAGGTTTTAGAACTGATTGTTTCTGATCTTCCTCTTCTTCCGGTACCATTTTTCTGACTCTTTGCTCTATAGACCACAGAACTATAAATATAAAAAGTGCTAAAAGTGTGGCGACTGTAGCTATACCCCAAAATCCAAAACCGCACGCCATACCAACACCTGCACAAACCCAAAGACCGCTAGCGGAAGTTACACCGGTTAGCTGCGAATTTTTGAAAAATATAATCCCTGCACCAAGAAAACCTATGCCTGGAATAATCTGGGCTACAACATAAAGCGGATTTATCCCTGGATATGTTCCAGCCAGCATTGACCCTCCTAGAATTGCAATAGTAACGAACAAAGATGCGCCCATAGAAACCATAGCGTAGGTGCGCATACTTGCGGTTTTGTGAGCATATAAACGCTCTGCGCCAATAATCATGCCAAGCACCATGGCGATGCTTAAATTTAGAAATATTGAATAATCAACTCCAGAGAACATACAAGTCCATTATAACTTGCAGAAAGATAAAAAGATATAAAGTTATTCACAGATTATACCGCCGCCTAAACAAACTTCGCCATCATATAGCACCGCAGACTGACCGGCTGGCGCGAGCATTTTTTCTCTTGGCTTTATAACAGCTGAGGTGTCGCCTATTTTTTCTATAACAGCATCCGAAAGATCTTCTCTGTATCGCATACGGATTTTATATTCTTTTCCAGTCTCTGGCAAAGAAGTAACCCAGTTGCAAGAATCTAAAACAATTGTGTGGGTCTCTTTATCTTTTACCCCAAGCCTATCTTGCGAAACAATTAAAGTATTTTTCCCTATATCTTTGGCAATAATAAAATACGGAGACTGATTTGGAATATGTTGAGATATTTGTAATCCATGCCTTTCACCTATGGTGTAAAGCAATGCTCCGTCATGTGAGCCTATAACTTTGCCGCTTTCGTCCAACACATCACCCTTTTGTGTGTCTATATAATGCGAAAGAAATTCTTTCATGTCTACAGGACCGATGAAACAGATACCTTGGCTGTCTTTCTTTGTGGCTGTCGGCAATGAATATTTTTCTGCTAAAATTCTCACTTCCTTTTTCTCCAAGTGTCCCACAGGAAAAATCACATGCTGTAAAACTTCTTGAGGTATAGTCCAGAGAAAATAGCTTTGATCCTTATTTTTGTCTTTGCCCACAAAAAGTCTAGTATTATCCGTCTTGGCATAATGTCCTGTTGCGATAAAGTCCGCGCCAAGCTCTCTGGCTTTCTTGTAAAAAGCACCAAATTTTATTTCTTTGTTGCACATGACATCTGGGTTTGGTGTGCGCCCAGCTTTATACTCGCTTATCATATAGTCCGCCACACCTTCTTTGTATTCTTTCTCTAAATCCAAAAACAAAAATGGGATACCAAGATGTGCACAGACACGCATAGCATCGCGCTTTTCATCTCGCCAAGTACACTCTACCCACTCCGGCTGCCAAGTCTTTATAAATACACCAACAACATTGTAGCCTTGCTCTTTTAACAAAGCCGCTGAGACAGATGAATCCACGCCACCAGATACCCCAATGAAAACTGTTTTATTTTTTACATCTTTTGTCATTTATATAAGACTGAATAAAATGATGTTTTATTCAGTGGTTTATAATTATTACAACAAAATAAGTTTTTTGTAAAGTTCAAATGTTGTCCGCGCATCTGACAAAGCGGTATGCGCATTTTTGTTTTCTAAACCAAAATATTCTGACAGCGCTCGCAAAGAAACTTTTTCTATATCTTCCCTGCCCTGCAACTTGGTAAAAGCTACAGAAATAGTATCTATAGCATAGTGATGCATTTTGTTTTCCACCCCCGTCTCTTTCCAAGCTTTATCAAGAAAATTCAAATCGAAATGTGCGTTGTGCGCCACCATGATGCAATCCCGAGTTTTGTCTGCGAGTAGGGTCATTGCTTCTTTTAAAGTATAAGCAAAAACCCAGTCTGCGCTGTCATAGCCATTTACCCGCAGAGCTACAGGGTCTGCATCTGCCAATCTCTCTGGCTTAACTTTATATTCAAATTCCTCCAGCACTTCAAAAGCAGGCTGGTTACTATTTTCAAATATCTGACGCACGATAACCCCGCCGATCTCTATTATCTCGTGTTTTTCAGGATCAAGACCTGTAGTTTCTGTATCAAGAAACACCAAATTACGCTTATGCATATGGCTTTATTATAGCAGATTTAACGCAGATATGCGGCTATATTTTTCTGATGCTCTTCAAAGGTTTTCGCGTAGTGAACTTTCCCATTTTTGTCATGCAAATAGAAAAGGTATGGAGAATCCTCGGGATGAATAGCAGCTTTTATAGCGGCTATTCCAGGATTCGTTATTGGTCCTGGCGGAAGACCAATATTTCTATATGTATTATAAGGAGAATTTATATCAAGGTCTTTTAGAGTTAAATCTTTTGACTCTTTGCCGTTTATATAAAGAAATGTAGCATCCACTTGCAAGCGCATACCTTGAGTTATACGCTTCCACAAGATACCAGAAATCATTGCCCTATCTTCATCTCCATTAGCCTCTTTTTCTATTATTGAAGCCATAGTTATAATGTCTGCCAAGCTATGTCCGCTTTCATCTATATCACCTTGTAAAGTAATAATCTTCTTATCAAACACAGCAGACATCTTTTGCACCACTTCTTTTTCTGTCTCAAATGGAAAGAAGAAATATGTATCCGGGAAAAGATAACCTTCTTTTCCTTTGGTCAATTCAAAAAAAGCATCTTTATCAAAATTCTCAAGCTTTGCATCATATACTTCAGCCATTTGCTTTAGAGAAAAACCCTCTGGTATTGTTATCTTCGTTTGCGGCAACTGCCTATCTCCGCGCACTATCCTGCGAGCAACTTCGTTTACTGGTATTGGTGTAGTAAATCCATAGTATCCATCTATAATGCTTCGCTCTCCGCCGTAGAGTATCGTACTCATCTGGAAAAGTATAGGTGAACGAATGATATTTTTTTCTTTTAGCAAATCAGCAACACTTGACAACGAACTACCATCTTCTATTAAAATCATGCTATCACTTGGAAAATCTGTCGGGGGCGGCACAAGCTTGTAGTATGCGAAGACAGTAACAATAATTACAAGCATGACGAGCACCACAACGTATCGCCAAAACCTTGGCTTATGATTTTTGAAATTTATATTACCGTAGCTCTGCCGCTCGCCAGAAGACATGATGTAGTCGTTGTAATTTGTGTCGTTCATATTGTTAGATAGGCAAGTTTGAAGGCGGTTGGCTCTTCCTAGAATCTATGCGTTTGAATGAAGGTGTGGTAGAAACACGTCCAGGGAAATGGAAAATTGTTGCCAACTCTTCGGTGTTTAGTACTGCAACCTCTGAAGCATGTCCAGAATGTATGTAAGATAGCGGCCAAGGCATATGGATAGTATTGCGCATCTGCGGATAGAAGCCGGCCCGCACGCGGTAATTGTGCAGAAAATGTTCTTTCATCGCCAAAGTCTTCTTGCCTGTTGGATCTTGCCATGGATATTTTACACCAGGGGAACCATAGCGTTTGAAAGCGTTTAGGTTATGTGAAGCATACTGGCGGAATATAAGCCTAAGTGCACGCATGTTCTCCTTGTTGAAATATTCATTGCGAGCAACGTATGCCACACGGATTATTGTATCAAAAGCAAGTTTGGAAGTTTTGCGGCGTATCGCTGTTATATCTTCTTTCAAGAAATCTGGAATATTGTAGGTGACAGAGGTCGGGTGTCCAGATGCATCTACTTCGGACTTTTTATACGGCTTCAGCAGCTCCTCCATAGCAACTTTTGATTCTTCTACGAAACCATGCTCTCTGGCAAAAGTTCCAAGTTTGTGATATTTCTTGCCTGTAGCACGAACTATAATCTGTATCCAAGCCTGCTCACCCTTACCAAGTGAACCAAGAAGCTCAATAGTAGGCGTCAGAGGATCTATCTTTTGTGCCTCTTCCAAGCTTTGAGCCTTGTCCAAGCCATAGTCTATATAAGTCTTTATAGGAAATGCATCTGGTTTCTCAAGCGTATATTCACAGCCCCACATATTCCATTCATGTGAATGCAAAAGCGAAGGTACTTTGAAAGCATAGTCAGGAACTTCTATAACTTCTGCCTGTGGGTATTGAGCGTATACTTGAGTTTCTACCAAGTTCTTTAATTTGCTTGGCGTACGGATATAGAAATGTACATCGCCATCTATGGATGCCATCTCCAAAGAGAACCAAAGCCTTGCACGACCAACCCAGTATTTTCTGTACCAGTCGTGTTCTGTAGCTTGATATAAAGCATTTGAAAGTATGAGTTCCATTGCCTGCGGAGTTTTCTCCACTTCGCGAGGGATGCGCACTTCAAGTAAATTCCATTTTATACCACTTATAAAATTCTCTTGCAGATAGTGGTGCCAGAGTTTCAGCGCTACATAGCCAAGAACAATCGGCATCCAGATAAAAGCTGTTTTGCCAATGATGTTAAAAACAAAATCTAAGCCTGTGAGAAGTACGGCTCCCATGCAATTAAAGTATATCGCGATAGTGAATTTTTTCAAAATAAAAACCCAGATTTCTCTGGATTTTTATTCAACCTAAGCAAGGCTGTAGAGTCCGTTTTTGTTTTTCTTGAAATACTTGGCATTTTGAAGATTTACCAAGATAGTATTTTTCTTCAAATATCTCTCCTTCAGTACCCTGTCCACAACATCTTCTTTAGAAAGAGGGCCGTCCTTTTTCAAAATCTTTTTTATCACATCTCGTACTACACCGCCTTCGTATCCCCATTCTTTTAAGGCATATATGCCACGGCCTACTAATACGAAACGAGAGTCTTTGATAAGCTCATTGTGGCAAGTAGCGACATGAGTTTTCTTACCAAAAGTAGCTTCTATAGCTTTTGCTACTTCCTTGAAATGCATAGGGCTGCCATGCTTGCGCATAATAAGGAATGCGTAGTCTTTAATACCGCGGATTTTTACATTGGAAGAATTTGTCTTTCCCCACTCTCCAAGCGGATTACGGGCAATCTTTTTGGAAAGAGTAAGCCAGCGACGAGCGATTTCTTCATTCTTGTATTTGTCGTGTATGGTTTTAAGACTATTTAAAAAACGGCCTATGATTTCGCTTTCTACCAGAAGTTCTTCATCTGAAAGTGTCCCATAAAGTTTCTTTAGGGATTCATGTACTTCATCAGAAACTTCGTGGTCAACATGCCAGCGAGCTTGGAAATGATCATCTTCTTTTTCTTTTTTAAAGTAATCTCCCAAGACTAGATAAAGATGTATATGGTTCTGAGTATTCTTGTCTTTAGCAATAGTTTCAAGGAGTTCAGACTCCGGCACAAGAGAGCCCATTTCTACCATTATGTCCCGAAGTTCATCAAAAACAGCCTGCTCACTCTTGTAGGCATCTGCTTTTCGAATAGCTGCCAAAGCTGCATTTTCTATCTGGCGCACGCGTTCGCGAGTGATACCATACATTTCCCCAATAGCTTCCAAGGTCTTACGCTCAGAGTCTTCTGTCAGGCCAAAGCGCTTTGATATAACATCGTGTGCTCTGTCATGCAGGTTTGCCATTATTTTTTTTGTGACTTGTTTTGGTTTAAATGAAATTTTTTGTGCCATAAATTAAAAAGTTATTTGATAATATTTTTATTCGCACTTCTACAATAGCATTATATAACAAACAAGTCAAGGAATTATACTGAATGCTTAAAAAGCCTTATTTTACGAGCGTTTTGAACGAGCTCTGTCCAGTTCTGTGAGATATTTTTTACGCAATCTAATACTCTGTGGAGTAACTTCCAAATATTCATCTTCTGCCATAAGTTCCAGCCCACGCTCTATGGACAGTGTGTAGGCGGGCTTTAATACTATAGCCTCATCCGATCCAGATGCGCGCATATTTGTTAGCTGCTTGCCTTTTGTAGGGTTCACAGACATTTCTTCGCCTTTCAATACATTTCCAACAACCATACCTTCATAGACTTCTGTGCCGTGTATTATGTACATCACTCCGCGCTCCTGTAAGTTTGCAAGAGAAAATGCCACAGCTTTACCAGCTACCATGGAAGTCATAGATCCCGTTTCGCGTTTCTTTATGTCCCCAACTTTTTCCTTAAAGCCAATAACTCGAGAAGACATGATACCCTCGCCTTTTGTATCTACGATAAACTGTCCGCGGTATCCCAAAAGCCCGCGCGTTGGTATGTCAAAAACTATTCGAACGATACCATTCTTCTCATGCATGTGCGTCATTAGTCCACGGCGTTTTGTTATCTTTTCTATTACTGTACCTGAATTTTCTTCAGGCACATCCATTATCAGTTCTTCAAATGGCTCAGACATTACACCGTCTATTTCTTTTATTATCACTTGAGGCTGAGAAACTTGCAGTTCATATCCTTCACGACGCATGTTTTCCAAAAGCACAGCTATGTGCAACTCGCCACGACCGTATACTTTATAAAAGCTCGGCCCGCCATCATCTGTACCTTCCGGACTAAAATCAACTCGCAAACCTACGTTTACTTCAAGTTCTTTTTCAAGTCTTTCTCTTATCTGTCTGCTTGTTACAAACTTTCCTTCTCGTCCAGCAAAAGGAGAATCATTGACAAGAAAGTTCAAAGAGATAGTAGGCTCATCTATAGAGATAGACGGCAATGCCTGTGTACCTTCTTCTGCACAAATCGTCTCTCCTATATAGACATCTGAAATTCCCGCTACCAACACAATATCCCCATATGTTGCCTCCGCAACCTCCTTTTTTGTAAGACCCTCAAAAGTGAAGAGCTTCGTTATGCGTGCTTGCCTAGACGTGCCATTTGACTGCTTCACGAAAATATTTTGCCCATTTTTTATAGAACCGGCATACACCCTAGCTACGGCCAAGCGACCCAAAAAGTTATCGTAACCCAAGTTGAAAACTTGTGCGGTTAGAGAGTCGGAAGCATTACCAACAGCTGGTGAGACTTTTTCTAAAACCACATCCAAAAGTGGAGATAGATCTTTTGAATCATCTGTGAGCTTGCGCTTTGCCACACCTTCGCGGCCTATGGCGTATACAGTTTCAAAATCCATCTGCTCATCTGTGGCACCAAGTTCAAGAAAAAGCTCTAAAACCATTTCATGTACACGATTTGCGTCTGCAGCTGGTTTGTCTATTTTGTTGATAACTACTATAGGTTTTAGTCCAAGCTCTAAAGACTTTTTCAAAACAAAGCGCGTCTGAGGCATAGGGCCTTCCTGTGCATCTACAAGCAGAAGTACAGAATCTACTGCTTTTAGCACACGTTCTACTTCCGACCCAAAGTCCGCGTGCCCAGGGGTATCTACAATGTTTATCTTTGTATCTTTGTAGTTTACAGAAGTATTTTTGGCATAAATAGTAATACCTCGCTCTTGTTCAAGCGAGTTAGAGTCCATGGTCACACCTTCTTCCACCATGCCACACTGGGTCATGAGTTTGTCTGTAAGGGTAGTTTTACCGTGGTCAACGTGAGCAATAATAGCTATGTTTCTTATTTCCATAGAAGTGCAATTTACATTATAAATTTTTATTTTGCAAATAGTTTGGCTATGTCGTGATATGTCACAACCACCATAAGCAATATAAGCAAGCTGAAACCGATCGTGTTCAGCCAATTCGCGATTTGAGGTTTTATACGGCTACCTTTTATCTTTTCTATTATTATGAAAAGCAGTCTACCACCGTCCAGCGCTGGGAATGGTATCAGGTTTATTACCGCCAAGTTTATGGATATAAGAGCGGTGAAAGACATAAGGTAAACGAAGCCAAACTTTGCTGCATCTCCCACGATACCCACAATGCCGACTGGGCCTGTGATCTGATTGAAATCTGCTTTACCAGCAAAAGAGTCTCGCACCAAATGCCACAAAGAGACTGCAATTTCCTTCGTCATACTCAAAGTTTCCTTCATGCCGTAGCCAAGCGCTTTGAAAAATGGCAACTTTATCACACCTATTGTATCCATCTGTATGCCGATAACTGCAACCCCATTCTCTTCGTTTATCTTTGGTGTAAGCTCAAGCATTTTCTGCGCGCCATCTTCCAATATATAAATATGTAATGGATTTGCACCATGTTCGACAACAAACTCTCGCAAAGTATCCGGTGTAGGGTTTGCCAGGGAATCCTTGCCGGATTGTAAGCTAAGCACCGCATCACCTGTTTTCAAACCTGCCGCCTCTGCTGCAGAGCCTTTGGAAACATCCAATATGACAAGCTTTTGGTCTTGCAATGTAAATCCACTTGGTGTACCAGAAACAGATGCCGGTGTTCCAGACATAAAGCCTACAGATATCAAAAGCCAAGCGAGCAAAAAGTTTGCAGCAACTCCTGCCACCAGTATCAGAGCTTGCTGCCAAGCTGGTTTGTGTACGAAGCTACGAGCTTTATCTGGGCCATTTGTATTTTCATCGTCGGGATTTTCTCCAAAGATTTTCACAAATCCGCCAAACGGCAACCAGTTTAGTGTATATTCAGTATCGCCTTTTTTGAAAAGTTTTGCCAAGCGCGGCGGATACCCGAAGCCAAATTCGTCAACGCGCACACCAAAAAGACGCGCAACAATAAAATGTCCGAACTCGTGAGAAATAACCAAAACAGCAAGTATTATGATAAAAATTATAATATTCATATCTTAAATCTTCACAACTTCTTCCTCTTTTTTCTTAAACAATGTTTCCAGACTTTCATTTGCCTTGTCTACTAGTGTTTGCAACTCCTCTTTAGCCGAAAAAGCCTCGTCTTCAGACTTCAAGCTGTCTTTTATGTCATTCAAGACATTTTCACGTTCCTTTCGTACAGAAATGCGCGCATCCTCTAGTTTTTCCTTCAAAACTTTCACTAGCTTTAGCCTATTCTCTTCTGTGAGCATCGGGAAAATAGCCCGAACACCAGCATCATCTACAGCAACAGATAAGCCAAGATTTGCAGCATTTATCGCCTTTTCTATTTCTTTGATTTGAGTTTTATCCCAAGGTGCAACACGCAGAGTCTTTGGATCTTCTATCGCAATAGAGGCAACATTTTTTATCGGCATTTTAGAGCCGTAAACTTCCAGCTGGACAGCATCCAGCACCATGGGTGTCGCGCGGCCAGTGTGAAGCAAGGCATACTGCTTTGCAAGCCATTCCTCTATCTTTTTTGTTTCTTCTTTGAACGGTGTGAAATTATAAGCCATGGGAACATTATAGCACAGGAAGTGCTAAAGACATATTTTCTAAAAGCATTTTGACCATAGCACCTTGAGCAGACAGATATGTATTTGTTTTCTCAAGTTCGTGCATGTACGCCAAATACTCTTTTGTATTTTTCTTAAATTCTGCATTCTCGTGAAGCAACGCCGTAACAGCATACACCAAAGTACGCGCAGATAGCTTCAAACCCTGAGAGTTTTCATCTTTGTCATGTTTTGCCGCCAAACGCGCCACATAATCCAAGCGTTCTTTATATGTAAGATTCAAAAAGATTTTTGCTTCTTTTAAGCTTTCCGCTTTCCCACCAACACCTGAGTCCACAACAATAACTCTAGATAAAAGCGTAGGCAAAAGCATGCCGGCATCCGTACGAACAAAAAAGTAAACACCGGACGCCGGCTCTTCGAATAGTTTCAGCAGCGCATTCTGACTTTCACGAGTAAAACCCACAACATCAAGCACAAAAACTCTTTTGTCCCCAGTCAAAGGTTTGCCAACAGCATGCTCCTTTAAAATCCGTGCATCTTCCACCCCAAAAATATCGTAATGCTGAAAGAAGTAGTCTGAATTCCCTGTGGAAGGAAAATCGTTAAAAGCCAAAAGCTCTTCCAAAACTGGCAAAATATCGGCACTCGTATCCAAGATGTACGCATGATGTGCGCGATCAGAGCTTAAAACATTTGCCAAGCTTTCTTTGATATTATTGTGCGACTGGGAAACCATAAAGATTAGGGTTATCTTTTGCTAATGATCGCTTTTTTATAAGTATCCAAATGTTCTAGCGCCGCGCCCGTGCCCTTTGCAACACAAAATAATGCATCGTCTGCAAGCTCTGCCTTCACGCCCGTTTTCCTATACACCAGCTCTGGCAGCCCGCGCAGCTGGGAAGTCCCGCCTGTCATAGTAATACCGTGGTCTATTATATCAGATGCAAGCTCAGGTGGTGTCTCTTGTAAAACATCTTTTATTGCCTTTACTATCTGCTTCAACTCTTTATCTATAGCTTTCACAATTTCATTTGTAGAAACTTGCACCGAACGAGGTAACCCTTGTATGAAATCGCGACCTTTTATAGTCAATGTTAATTCTTCTTCAAGAGGTACAGCTGACCCTATCTTTATTTTTAAATATTCTGCAGTTTTGTCTCCAATAGCAAGATTGAAAGTCTTTTTTATATAATCTGTTATTGCTTGATCTATCTTATTCCCTGCAACCTTTACTGAAGTAGAAGCCACAATCCCACCGAGAGAGATGACCGCCACATCTGTAGTCCCGCCGCCTATGTCTACTATCATATGTCCGCTTGACTCATGTATTGGGATACCAGCACCTATAGCAGCAAGTATTGGCTCTTTCACCACATACGCCTGCTTTGCGCCAGCTTTTATTGCCGCCTCTATCACCGCCCTTCTTTCAGTAGAAGTTACTCCTGCCGGCACACTGATCATAACTTCTGGCTTGAAAAGTGAAAATGGGCCGAGAGCCTTGCCTATAAAGTATCGAAGCATTGCCTCTGTTACTCTATGGTCTGCTATCACCCCATCTCTCATTGGTCTATAAGCAATAATAGACTCTGGAGTTTTACCTATCATTTGTTTTGCTTCTACGCCTATTGCGAGTATTTTACTGTCAAACTCTGATACGGCTACCACCGAAGGCTCGTTTAGCACAATGCCTTTACTTGGAACATAAACTAAAGTGTTTGCTGTTCCTAAATCTATGCCGAGTTTTTTTGAAAAAAATCCCATAAGTCTAGAGAGTATAGCATAAAAAGCTTAACTAAAAGATTAGCAAGAATTCGGGTAAAAAATTTGATTTTTCCAGAAAATCTTGTATATTTTAATAGTAAAAAATATAAAAAATAATATTCTTATTTTGTTCGTTTGTATTGTTATTTAAAGCATTGTTAGTTAGTAACTATTAGGATACAAAATGGCCCTATCGTCTAACGGTTAGGACATCGCCTTCTCAAGGCGGTAATCGGGGTTCGATTCCCCGTAGGGTCACCCAACGAAACGTTCGCGAAATTAGAAATGAGGCGCGGATTTTTGGAACAAAAATCCGCGCTGCGTAGCCCGCTTCCGCCCTTTGCGGAAGCGACAAAATCCCAAATCTCGCCGGAATGCATATGGATTGTTTTGTCCTTGATTTCAGGGTTCGAGCCGATTTTTTGGAAAAACTGCTTCCATTCAAGTTGGTTGTCAGTTTTTTCCAAATCAGTGGCTTCTTTCAAGGACAAAACGAAACTCCGCAAGGGTTCGATCCACTGCTTTCTCTGTTGCCCAAAATCTCTCAAACTTTCCTCAATTCCTGCTTTTTGACGCAGGAGAATATCTTTGTGTTCAAGATAAGTGGAGCGTTCAATGTCTCCGTCGAGGTAAATGGAAACTAGTTTATCTAGTTTCTCCTGCGTCTCGGAAAGTTTGGGCTTCAGATTTTGGGCAACATTTCCTCGTGAAGAAATATCCTCATGTTCCCATTCATCAATTTTCCTTTCAGCTTTTAATATTTCTTCATGAGGAAGCGACACTGTTTGAATCAGTGCTTTGATTTGAGCGGAGAGTGCGGATTCTTGCAGATACGGCTGATGACATACACCTTTCTTTTTTGTGCAACGATAATACACATATCTCGTACCAAAGCGATTTGTGGCATATTGAGCCGTAATCATGCTTCCGCACTCTCCGCACTCGGCGAAACCCAGAAAATGGAACGGATGAGCTATTTTAGATTTTCTCGGTTTCTGCCGAGACTTTAAGACTTTTTGCACTGATTCAAACAATGTCGGAGAAAGCAATGGTTCAAAGCTTCCATTGTGCCATTCGTCATGATGTTTGATAAATCCTAAATACGCACGATTGGTGAGTAATCGCACAATGGAAGCTTTGGCAAGTGGCGTTTGATGTGAGGTCATCATTCCTAAATCCGCCAAAAACTTCGCCAGTCCTTCGATGGTGTAGATATTTTTCGCATATTCCTCGAAAGCCCTCACTACGATTTTTGAATATACCGGATGAGGTTCAATAGTTCTCGTTTTCAAATTATTCACATAGCCATACGGGGCTTTCGTCAGCCATTCACCTCGGCGAAGTTTTTGGCGGATTCCACGCTTCACATTTTCAACAAGATTGTCTGAATAATACTTCGATTGACCAAGCGCCACTTGCAACATGAATTTCCCTTGCGGAGTTGGTTCAAACCAAAATTGCGGAAAGCGCAAAGACACGATTTTATTTGTGTCTACGAGGTAGATTATTTTTCCTCCATCTACCGAGTTGCGGGCGAGACGATCAGGATGCCATGCAAGGATTCCATTTGCTTCACCATTTTCAATTTTTTCAATCATGATTCTAAATTGTTCTCGCCCGGGTGTCTTTGCGCTTTTCGATTCGGTGAAAACTCCTTTCACTAAAATATTTTCTCTACGCGCATATTCTTTCAATTCAAACAACTGAGCTTCAATACTCATAATTTGCTTATCGTCATCCTCTGTTGATTTTCTCGCGTAGAGGAAATATGAATTTTGGTTTGATTGATCCATATGCATTCCGGCGAGATTTGGGATTTTGTCGCTTCCGCAAAGGGCGGAAGCGGGCTACGCAGCGCGAGTTTTTATTCTAAAAACTCGCTCGATATTTCTAATTTCCACAATCTCTCTTTAGGTGAACTAATTATATCAGTTGCGCGAATTATTTACGAACAAAAGGAACACTCCGCGCGCTAGCGCCCCTCTGTGCGA
>JBDHUR010000002.1:0-92327 GCA_039809265.1 Minisyncoccia bacterium | reverse complement strand
GTGACCCTACGGGGAATCGAACCCCGATTACCGGCTTGAAAAGCCGATGTCCTAACCGTTAGACGATAGGGCCAAAATGCCATACAAATATACCATTTTTTGTAAAAAATGCAAAAAAGTGATAGATTTGTTGTTACAGCAAAAAAAGGAATATAGTATGGAAAGGTGGCTGAGTGGTTGAAGGCACCGCTCTCGAAAAGCGGCATGGGCGCAAGCTCATCGAGGGTTCAAATCCCTCCCTTTCCGCAGCATTTTAAAATCTCTATATAACAAAACTCCCCTCGCAACATATTGCTGGGGAGTTTTTATTTTTAAATTAAAAACAATTATAATGCTACGTGAGTTATGGTAGTACCGACTTGTTCTGGGGTATTATAATGTGCAATTTTTATAGATATTCTATTTTTTTCTGCAAAATCTAGACTTCGTGGAAAGATAAGAGTACCAGTTTCATTCACAATGTATTCTCGTGCTTCATTATATGAAAGTAAGGCTATGGGCTTGTCGTTTCTTTCTGAGTTTGGATAATATACACCTTTTACATCTTTACATAGAGTAACTTCTCGCAATCCATATGCCTGTGCTACAAGCACCGCAGTTAGATCAGAACCATCTCTTCCTAAATTTGTAATATTACCCACTCTGTCCCGTCCTATGAAGCCGTGCGTGATGATGATTGGCCATTTGACTGCGTCAGTAAAATTGTGCATAACACTAGAAAGGGCCGAGCTGGTAGAAGCAAAATCAACTTCAGCGTTACAAAAATTGCTGTCTGTATGCACATATTCATATGCTGGCACCACCGCATGTTTTACCCCTTCTCTTTGTAAATGTTCGGACACAAGTGCCACAGAAATAATCTCTCCATAAGCAAGAAGCTCTGACTTAAACTTATTGCGCTCATAATCTGTCAAAGGTTCCATAGCAAGCTTATTACAGACCCTATCTACTTCGTCAAAAAGCTTATCAAAAAATGGTAAATATTGATCTTTCAATAAGACCGAAGCATATTCTTCAAAATATCTACGTGTATCACCTTTGAAATCTTTTGAGAGTAAATAACCAGAATCTTCTATTCCGCAAAAATAGTTATAGATATACTCAAGTGCATTAGTACCTTTACCAAAGGCAGACAAGACTAAAACTAGCTGTCTATCTCTTGGCTTTTTGAGGTAGTCCATCAGAAATGTCATAGCTCCCGCAGGAGTAGAAGTTGCTTTTCCTCCCATTTTTACGAGGAATGGTGTTTTTTTATTCATTTTTATTTTATTTTAAAAGTTATCTATAAAACACTTTACTGAAAAATGGACTTAAAGTCAAACATTGTCTAGACTGTATTTTTAATGTATAAATATATTATTAATTGAACGATTAGCTCAGTTGGTAGAGCGTTCCCTTGACGTGGGAAAGGCCACAGGTTCGAATCCTGTATCGTTCACTTCCGTATGAAAATCCTATCCATAGAAACATCTTGCGACGAGACAGCTATATCTGTGCTGCAGGCAAAAGGCTCCTTGACGAAGCCTTCTTTTGAGGTACTTGGGAATAAAGTTGCTTCCCAGGTTGCACTACATGCACAGTTTGGTGGAGTCTTCCCTGCTATGGCAAAGCGCGAACATGCAAAAAATATTTTTCCCTTATTTATAAAAGTGTTGAAGCAGGCAAAAATGTACAAAAAAAATTCTAACAAGAAAGGTATCGCAATAGATAAAAAAATAAAAAAGATATTGGAGCGCGAACCAGAAGTATTTACATATTTTGAGAAAGAAATGAAAATGCTAGTAAAACCAAAGATAGATGCAATAGCTGTCACATACGGACCAGGGCTTGAGCCCGCGCTTTGGGTTGGCATATCTTTTGCTAAAGCTCTAGCAGCTTTTTGGGATATACCTGTAGTACCAGTAAACCACATGGAGGGTCATATTCTGTCTGTGCTGATGCAAAGGAATGGCAAAAATAAATACTTTACACCAAAGATTACCATGCCTGCAGTAGCACTCCTTGTATCTGGTGGGCACACCGAGCTTTTACAGATAAAAAACTGGATGTCGTACAAGATGCTTGGACAGACGAGAGACGACGCCGCTGGAGAAGCATACGACAAAGTGGCACGTATGCTTGGCTTGCCATACCCAGGTGGCCCAGAAATTTCTAAACTGGCAGAAATAGCAAGAACTCGACCTACAGTTGGAAAAGCTATGAGTAATACAGATTTTTCTGTGGGAATCATACTTCCTCGTCCGATGTTAAACTCTAACGATTTTGATTTTTCTTTTTCTGGACTGAAGACTGCCGTGCTATATATGCTGCGTGATATGGGAAAAATTTCAGAAGAAACAAAAATGACAGTAGCTCGCGAATTTGAAGATGCAGTAACAGATGTTTTGGTAAAAAAAACTTTTAAAGCGGTGGAAAAAACAAAAGCAAAAAGCATTGTCGTGGGTGGAGGCGTGTCAGCGAACAAACACTTAAAACGCACATTGCAAGAGGAAGCAAAGAAACTTGAGATACAAATACATTTTCCAGAAAAAGAACTTTCCACAGACAACTCTCTAATGATAGGTATCGCGGGATATTTGCGATACCTTGTATCCGGCAGGAAAACAAAAAATCCGATGCTGATAAAAGCAAGAGGAAACCTGAGCTTCTAAAGCTACCAAAAACATCAGAAAAATGCTAGTATTTTAGGCATGGAACCAAAAATGAACATTCCAGATAAATTCCTAAAGCCTTACAATCCAGCAGAAACGGAAAGCCGTGTTTATGCTATGTGGGAAGATTCCGGTTTCTTCCACCCAGAAACTTGCATAGAAAAAGGGGCCACTGCAGAGGACGCAAAGCCTTTCACCATCATGATGCCGCCTCCAAATGTAACCGGTGTTCTACACATGGGACACGCCATGATGCTGACAGTGCAAGACATAATGATCCGCCACAAACGCATGAGGGGCTATCGTACTCTGTGGCTTCCGGGAACAGACCATGCCGCAATAGCTACCCAGAGCAAGGTAGAAAAAGAAATACTGAAAAAGGAAAAGAGAAGTAGGCACGACTTGGGACGCGAAGAGCTTTTGAAAAGAGTGCAGAACTTCGCAAAAGAATCCCACGACACCATAGTATCCCAGATCAAAGTCATGGGAGCGTCTTGCGACTGGAACCGCGAAGCTTTTACGCTAGACGATAAACGCAACCTTGCAGTTAATACAATGTTTAAAAAGATGTATGACGACGGACTCATATATCGTGGAAACAAAGTTATAAACTGGGACCCGAAAGGCCAGACAACTATTGCCGATGACGAGATAGTAAACGTAGAACGCGATGCTGTACTTTATACTTTTAAATACAGCCATGACTTCCCTATTGCCATCTCTACGACTAGACCAGAAACAAAAGTCGGGGACACGGCTGTCGCTGTGCACCCAAGCGATGAAAGATACAAGGAATATGTCGGTAAAGAATACAGCTTTACTTTTTGCGATGTGCCTGTAACTGTTAAAATAATTGCCGATGAATCTGTAGAGAAAGATTTTGGTACAGGAGCACTTGGTGTTACTCCAGCACATAGCATGACAGACTGGGAAATAGCTGAAAGACACAACCTGCCCGTAAAGCAAGTGATCAACGAATATGCGAAGATGACTGTCGGGACAGAGGAATTGCTGGGCAAGAAAACAGCAGATGCACGCGAAGTCGTAGCCAAGTGGTTGCGAGAAAAAGGCTTGATGATATCTGAGGAAAATATAAAGCAAAATGTTCCAACTGCCGAGCGAACAGAAGGCATAATAGAACCGCTGCCAAAGCTGCAATGGTTCGTAAACGTCAACAAGCCGATACCTTCACGCGGCGGGAAAACTTTAAAAGAAATAATGCGCGAGCCTCTGCAGAATGGAAAAATAAAAATGGTGCCGGAATATTTCAATAAGACTTACTTCAACTGGATAGACAACCTGCGTGACTGGTGTATATCGCGCCAGATATGGTATGGACACAGGATACCTGTGTGGTACAAAGGCGAAGAAATTTTCGTGGGCGAGCAACCTCCCAAGTTAGTATCAGAAAATGCTTCTGCCGATAAAAATCAAATAAACCACGACCACAGTGGGGGCGCATTTTCTGATACTAACTTGGGAGGCACATGGACCCAAGACGAAGACACTTTGGATACATGGTTTTCGTCCGGTATGTGGACTTTCTCTGCACTCGGCTGGCCGGAACAAACAGAAGACTTGAAAATATACCACCCTACAGATGTATTGGAAACCGGCTATGAGATCATCTTCTTCTGGGTGGCACGCATGGTTATGATGAGCGGATATGCGATTGGAGAGATACCATTTCACACAGTGTACTTCAACGGCACAGTTCGCGATGGACAAGGACGCAAGATGAGCAAGTCTCTAGGCAACGGCATAGATCCACTGGATATAGCAAAAGAATTTGGTGCAGATGCAGGACGCATGGCGCTGGTCATGGGTACAGCTGCAGGCACAGATAGTAAAATATCTGTGGATAAAATAAAAGGCTACAAACACTTTGCAAACAAGCTTTGGAACATTACTCGTTTTATACTTGGCTATGCACCAGAAGATCTAGTGGAGAAACCAGAGATTGTAGAGAGGGACTCGGTATTACTATCGAAATTTGAAGAAGTAGCAAAAGAAATAACAGACGAGTTAGACAAATACAACTTCCACTTGGCAGCAGAAAAGATATACCACTACCTATGGAGCCATTTTGCTGATATAATCATTGAGGAGAGCAAAGAAGTCTTCAAATCCGGCAGTCAGACAGAGATGCGCTCTCGCGCTTATACCCTTTTCAAGATACTTTCCGAGTCTTTGAAAGTTTTGCATCCGTTTATGCCATTTGTTACAGAGGAGATATGGACAACCATACACCCAAACGAAAATCCGCTCCTAGTACAAAGATGGCCTATTAAATAAAACACTTACGTTCCTAGTTCTTGGTGCAGATTTGTTCTTTATGGAAATATTTAGCCAACACAACGTTATCATCATTGCATTCTTTGGCGGACTTGTGCCGTCTTTGCTTTGGATGTGGTTTTGGCTAAACGAAGACAAAGAACACCCGGAACCAAAAGGTCTGCTGGCGCTGACATTCCTACTTGGTATGGCTATGGTGATATTTGTTTTGCCGTTTGAGCAACTCGCCAGGGCAAAGATAAAAAATGCCCAGACCTTGACCATAATGTGGGCTGCCGCTGAAGAGCTTATAAAGTACTTTGCTGTGGCCCTGATAGCCCTTAAAACGCGCTATATAGACGAACCTGTAGACTATGCCATATATTTTATATCCGCAGCTCTAGGCTTCGCTGCGCTTGAAAATACGCTTTTCCTCATACAACCTCTTTCCCTTGGTGAAGGCACAGTTGGGCTTCTGACGGGCAATCTGCGCTTTCTGGGCGCCACATTGCTGCACAGTGTAGCCAGCGCCATAGTAGGCGTATCCATGGGACTTGCCTTCTACTCCAACTGGCTTAACAAGAAAGTAGCGCTTTTCGTTGGGATATTCTCTGCTATAGTCTTGCATAGCTTGTTTAACTTTTTTATAATAAAGAATGACGGCGAAAACTCCTTCAGCGTGTTTGGCTTCCTTTGGATCGTCACCATTATCACTATGCTTCTTTTTGAAAAATTAAGGAGAATGAGCGCGGTCGCATAGACTGCTAAAAATATTATGAAGAAACGCACTTTTTTTGAGAGACTTACGGGCGGCATCCGCATGGATGACAATATGGATGACTTTGTAGATGAAGAAACAACTTTCCCGCCGAAAGCTAAAAGCATTACGCCCAAAATGGTAGAGAAAGATGAAGATGAGCGAGACTGGATGGAGGAAGAGGAAGGCCAGCTTACTGTAGATGTATACCAAACTCCGGGAGACATAGTGGTACAGACCATGGTGGCAGGAGTACGGCCGGAAGACCTACAGATAAACATAACCCGCGATATGATAACTATAAAGGGCAAACGCGAAGAAGTCCGCAACATAAGCGAAGACAACTACTTTACAAAAGAGCTTTACTGGGGAACATTTTCACGCACAGTCCTCTTGCCTCAAGAAGTAGAACCAGAGGAAGCAGAAGCAACAGAACGCCACGGCCTGCTAACCATAAAAATGCCTAAGATTGATAAGAACCGAAAGAGTACACTCAAAGTTAAATCATTATAAAAAATAATCCCCTGCTCTTGCCGAGACGGGGGAAATTGTATTGTCTAGAAAAAGTTCATGCCTACTATACATTAGGCGGTGAGGAACTAGTTGTCTTGGTATCTTTGCAAAAATTCTTGGACTTCTTCGTTTTCAACTCTCATTCTTACTATTTTTTCTTCTTCCTCTTTTATAAGCTTGGCTATCTCGTTTTTATACCCTGGTTTTTCTTGCTCCAGTAGATCTGTTTCATCAAAAAGACGAAAGAAAAGTTTTTTCTTGTTTATTGTAATTTCGGGAAGTGCAAAAAGATACAACCAATAAGCAAAGACGACACAGCCAAGCAAACCCATAAATTTTTCAATAGCTTTCAGGTCCAAAACACACAAAGAAAAGATACAAATGGTAGCACCCACATATACAGCAACATTAAAAGACACAACATTCACAACCTCTTTTAATTTTTCATTTAACCTTGGGTTTCTCATAAGCGCTTGGCGTCTTATGTCTTTAATTTTTTCTATACCAAATTCTTTTTTACTCATGATTATTCTTTTTTAAGTTTTTCGCATTGTATAAAAATATACAATGTTTGTCAAGTGCCTAGACCCAGGGTCGAACTGGGGACCTATCCCTCTTCAGGGGAGCGCTCTACCAACTGAGCTATCTAGGCGTAGCTTCATATTATCAAAAAATAAGGCTATTATCAAACCTGCTGATTTTACTTTAGCGGGTTTTCGGTGTTGCCGTTTAGGTAAGTCTTGATCATGTTGAAGTCGGAAAAATTGCCGGTGAAAAGATTTTTGTTTTCCTCGTAAACCTTGGAAAGCATTCTGGTATACGGCGCTATATAGTAGTACCCGCCAAGCGCAAGGGCTGCGAGAAAAAGCCAGTAGAAAAGCCGCCCGACACGAGACCACTTTTGCCCGTTACGAAGTTTACGGAGCATGGAATTGTTCTCTTTTTCAAGCTCCAAGTTTTGTTCCAGAAGTTTTCTTATTTCAGGTTCCATCAGGAAAATTATAGCATAAAATTATTTTTTCTCTTCCACAAGATGTGCGCGCACCATGAAGCGGTTCTTTGCATTGAAGTTGTAAACACAGGTATACATGGTCAAAGTCTGCTCCGGCGTATTGAACTCTATAGATATATCTGTCGGGGTAACAATCTTCGTCTCATATACTTCATACACATAGTTCGTCCCCTTCCAAAGGATTTCTATTTTGTCTCCTTTTTTCATGCTTGGCAAATTATTAAAAGGCACATTTTTGCTGAGGTTCACAGTGCGATGCCCAGCTAAAACTACGTTTTTGTATGTACTGTTTCCGGGTTCTCCTTTACCTCTGTGCCACAAGTCTGCACCTAGGCCTACAATAGTAGAAGTATCCACAATGTCCCCTTTTGTATTCAAAGACGGTATGTATATGCTGCCTATTTTGGTTTTGTCTGCAGCCAAAGACGGCACAGCGAAAGATATGCCAAAGGCTATGACAAGGGCGTATAGGATTGTTTTCTTTAGTTTAGACATTTTAGATAAGTTTGAAGGCGCGGAGCAGCACAAACAGCACTAGCACTCCCCCAACAGCCGCCAATATACCATATATGTTGTGTGTCTGTCCAGTCTCTGGAAGTATAGAGTCTGAAGTTGAGGTAAAGCCAAAGTCTGCTGCTTGGTCGCTAGTCTGTGCAGAGCTTATGAGAGGTATATACCCTGCCGGATCTTTACCAAGGTTGTCTTGATTTCCGGCACCTGGATAAATAGAAGGCGCAAGGCTGAACTGTGGGATAACTTCTGTGTCAGTAACTTTAACAATATATTTTTTATTCAAATCTGCTGGTGTTGCCAAGTAGAACTGGTATCGTCCGTCTGAGTTTGTGATAAGAGTAAGAGAATTCTCTCCGGCGTCTATAATACCATTGCCGTTTTCGTCTGTGTAAAGTGTCACAGCAACACCAGGGATCCCCTGGTCATCACCATCATATTTGCCGTTTTGGTCTTTATCCCAGAAGATAAGATCACCTATTGTTCCGCAAGGACTTCCGCCAACTGCCATACCGCATGCTGGCGGAGGTGGAGGATTACAGTCAGTAGCACAGCCCGTTCCACTTCCTGTTGTTACCGGACCATATGCAAAGTCAGCTGTCATATTCATAGGACTTGCTGTACTTAGGTTTACTACATATCCATTTGGATTTTGACCATTGTTGTTTTGTCCGACAGTTCCAAGTATCGCATTGTAAGAACTGACTACTCCAGCAGTGTCTGTAACTTTCACTATGTACGAAGTATTGAGCGTAAGGTTCGTAAACAAGTATGATCCATCGGAAGCTGTAGTTGTAGTCTTCACTGGTTCGCTAGGGTCTGCAATACCATTGCTGTTTGTGTCTGTGTAAAGCGCAATAGTTACGCCCGCTATGCCTGCATCTGTACTTGCGTCATACACACCTTGAGTACCGCCATTGTCCAAGAATACAAAGTCTCCAATAGATCCATTTGCTTCACCAAAGTCGTAGCTTCTAGCTTGCTGGTTGTCGCCAAGAACTATGGAGTATATGTGATTGCTATCACCCGCAAGGCCAGTCTCTACTGATCCTAAACCGTCTGTGGTAGGACTGTAAACCGGCGCACCAAGCATATCCACATTCATATATCCAGCATTTGATCCAGTAGAAAGGTATCCGTTCGGCTGACTCTCCGTAACTATATACGTCCCAGAGCTTAAGCCAGCAAAATTGTAGGCACCGAGTACATTTGTCGTCTTTGGAGCTATAGGCACATACCTTGGCGGATATGGAGCACCCGAAGTGTAACTACCAGAAGGAATGAGGGACATACTGACAAGCTCTGTCATAAGAGATGCGTATTCTGAAGGATACAAAGTTTTGTCCGGGCCAAGGATGTTGCCATACAGGTCGACACCGGAAAGGAAGATTTTCACATTGCTTATCGGCAGATCAAGCAAATCTTTGATTACATTTCCATTGCCGTCATAGAAGACGTTGCCGGATATAGAAGACGAGCCTGCCGGCAAAACCGGAAAATCAAAGGTGTCTACGTTGTCCACGATGCTTGTCTCCGTTGTCGTTGTCGCAATATTTACAATGTTGTGAATGATAGTGTTGTTTATGATAAGCGCTGTATTGTTTGCCACATGCACTCGTATGCTTATCTGACCAGTAGCACCCGGTGCTAAGGTTATGCCAGCACCTCCGACTGCACCGGTCGCATTGCAAGTGACAGTGTTTGCCGACGGGAAGTTGCCGCAAGAAATGGCCGGGCCGTTCATGGCAGCAGCAGAAACAAAAGTTACATTTGGATCAAGCGTGTCTGCGATAGTTACATTCGCAGCGGGTATATTTCCGTTGTTTCCATAGCTTATAGTATACGTCACATCCGAATTTATATTTGCAGAGGAAGGCCCTGTTTTGTCTACGTATACGTTCGCAAAGTTACCGATGACTGTAGATACAGTAGCGTCATTGTTAGAAAGATCGGAGTCTATGGTACTTGAAGAAACGTGCGTGCGATTTATGATGTTCGTACCCTCTACAGCAAGATCGTTTATGTGGCCGACTATGGTTATGCTTCCCGATTCTCCGGGAGCCAAGTTTAGACCTCCGCACCAGATACCATAGTTTATATAGTCTGGAGGCAACCAGTCCAAGTACGAGTTACAAGAAGGTGTCTGACCAGCAGAAGTTGCAGATGGCGTTATAGACACTGGTGGATCATCAAGGTAGTTTGTAGGCCACATGTCTGTGATCTCTACGTTGTTTGCAGTATGCGGACCATTGTTTATGTAGTTTATAGTGTAAATCAAATTGTCTCCAGTAGAAGCTGCAACTTTGTTTACTTGTTTCGTCACCGCCACATCAGCAATGTTGAGTGCTATGTCATATGTGGCAGTATTGTTTGCAGTATTACTCTCTGGAGTCGTAGTAGAAATAGTTGCTTCGTTGTGAATGATGGATACAGTTGTATTTTGCGAAACTATTACACCAAATGTAAATGAGTTGGAATCAAAGCTCCTGTATGTCGCTCGCCATGCGTCCAGACGAGGCGTCTTTGATGGATCGCTGGTAGAAAAATCTATGTGAAGCCCGAGAGAGCTATAGCCGGAAGAAATGCCGGAAAGATCTATGTATCCGCTAGGCGCAGACTGCGGAGGCAGGATCTGCATGGTAAATGTAGGATCGTATATCGAGTATTTTATGTCTGTGCCTGGCGGCAAGTTTTCTACAACTTGCAGCTTGTCCCAAGACACAAGCGAGCTGGATGAAATAACCGTCTCATATGTACCTGTCGGAGAGAAGCTAGCGGGTGTTTGCGAGAAATGGAGAGACCCAGGGCTTGAGCCGTTTGTGTATGCTGTAGCGCCAGAAGTATACTCGGAGACTACTACATCTTTAAGTCCAGATGGATCATTGTCAAAATTATCTACAAGTCCAAACGCAAACATTCCTGGAATTGTAGAAAAGTCTGTATATGTACTGAAAGAGAGAGCTCCGTGGGGCGTTGACTCATTCCTGTATATTGCAGTCGGGGTTCCACTTCCACCAACGACAAGTATGTCTGGCTCGCCGTCTCCGTCGAAGTCTGCAATTATTGGTTCGTGTCCAGGATAATATGCCAATAGGGAGGGTGCGTTAGCAGGATTACAACCAGCATTAGAGCCATACAAGTCTGCCCCCGGATCATTTATAAATGCTATATTACTTGCCTCTATATTGTTACGCCAGACTTTTGTATTTCCCACACCAGAGCAAGAAGTACCAGTATGGCCAGTAATAACTATATCCGGTTTTCCATCTTTGTTAAAGTCTGCAACTGCAGGCACTGCACCTGAAGTTGGCCCGATCATAGGGCCATTGGAGTCGCCAACATTACCATTGTTATATACAAATCCTAACACCCCGCCTATCGTATTGTTTATAAAAGCGCAATTTCTTCCCACGCCGCCACACCAAGTAAGAATAATATCCATCTTTGAATCCCCATTCAAATCTGCAATAGTGAAATGACTGCCTGTGCATGTAAGAGTAAGAGTACTAGCACCGCAGTTTTGTGTAAGACCTGGACTTAAAGGATTATTATTATAATTGAAGTTAACAAATGATAGAGTGCCACCAGAAGAAGTATTTATCAGTATATTTGCTGGATTACCTAACAACAAATCTTTCAAGCCATCGCCATCAAAGTCTACAGCATATATCTTGTGTGCACTACTAAAAGGATTTGCTGGGGTAAACACAGCTGGTGCAGCAAAAGATACACTGCCTGGTGTACTTGTATTTTTCATCACCCTCAGCTGATTATTTCCGGAGGAATGTGCATTAACTTCATCAACTTTTCCGTCGTTGTCTAGATCAGCAAAAAGAAATACGCTATTACTCTGTGACTTAGCAAAATCATTACCCAGTCCACCTTCGAGACCTATGCCATCAGTGGTACAAGCAAAGCTTATAACAGCTCCGGGGATCGCAGGTGTTGTATTTAGACAAGCTTTTGCATCACCCTGATTTGCATATGTACCAGATCCATAGTACCCGGATATAAACAAGTCTCTTTTTGAGTCTCCATCTATATCAAGCGGCGCATAGACAGGCGTTCCGTCTGCAAGATAGCTACTTGTAGACTCATGGGCAAAACCAGTTACGTTGAAACCACTGACGGCTGGAGTAAACAAAGATGTCTGCTGATCAAGGACAAAAGAGATATTACTTCCAGAACTCGTATTTCTATATACCATCAAGTCATTTTGTCCAAGAATAAGATCGGGTAAGTTGTCATTGTTATAGTCGTGTATAGCTAGGTCACGCAAGTTTAAGTATCCAACACCCGCGTTGAGTTGTCCGATATATGAAAAACGAACTGTCCCCGGAGTAGATATATTTTTATACAAACTTATGACCTGACCGGAAACTGTTTGGCTTTCAAATATCAGATCTTGTAAACCGTCTCCATTCAAGTCTGCTTTCTGAGTAAAAGATCCAGAATAATTTGGCGCAGGAAAACCGCCATCAGATTTCAGTTGTACAAAATCTCCATCCAAATTGCTGGTAACTTCTGTATTTATCTTTGCACCAACAAACTCTGCAGCGGTATCTTCGCCGTCAAAGTGCGCTGGGGCATCTAGCCCGCCATTGAATACGATACGGAAGTTGGTGATAGTACAGTCTGGCCAGCCGGCATAAGGATAACTTCCGCCTGCATCTGGCACCCAAGTTCCGCCTCCATCTGTAGAGAACTCAAGCGTCGACTGCGGCGGTGGGGTTATAGAGTAGGGTGAGAAACACACACCTTGTGGAATAGTTTCTGTTATCACTGCATTCTCGGCGCTTATGTTACCTATGTTATCGTAGCTCAAAGTGTATTCTATATATTCTCCTTGGTTCGCAGTAGTCAAAGTGTCATCGGCTGTGCCAGGAGCCCAGTCTGGTCCATAAGAGAAACCTGTTTTATGTATAACCAAGTCTGGTCTATACACGGTAACAGAAGTTGTGTCTATGTTGTTGCTGGTTATATCCTCATTTGCTGGAGAATCTTCGCCTACTATGACAGCATTTGCCACTGTCACCGAATCCGCGACATTGTCATTTATCTTCGCATACACTTGAAATGTCTGCTGGGATCCAGGCGGCATACATACATTTGTATACGGAGTTGTACCTGTTGAGCCAAGATACCATTTGCGTGAGACAGAGTCGTAAGTAATACCGACTGTAGTTGTGATGTTGTTGCCAGAAGTGTCATGAGGCAAAACATTTTGACCTATGGAGTTGACCAAAGCAAGCGTGGTGAAGTTATGATATGGAGCAACGAGAGTGAGATCACTTGAAGGAATGTCTAAAACATAGACAGCACAAGCATCCACTGTGCCCTGATTTTTCACTGTCACGTCGTATGTCATCGAGCCACCAGGAGCAACTCCGGGAAATCCGCCTTCTCGGCTTCCCTTTTTGTCTATAGCAAGGTCAAGACCAGGAGTGTTAGTAGCTGCTGTTGAGAGATTGTTTGTTAGATTTGAGTCAGTAGTGGAAGAAAAAATTTCTACTTTGTTTGTCATAGAAAGTCCAGCCGGCAAAAGCGCGGACGTTATAGGGTCTACAGCCTGGAAGCTGACTTGTATTTGGTACGGGCCAGCTTGCCCAGCCAAGTTACCAGGTAAAATCACGGCCATAAATGCGGTGGTAGTTGTAGGCGTATTTGCCCAACCACCGGTTGATGGCGCAGATGGATCAAAAGCTGGCGCTGTGGCAGAAAGTGGTCCTTCATGGTAATAGAACTGCTCACCGTGAGATCCAGAAACAGAGACAAACTTCATATCTGGGTCAGTGTTTCCTGAGTATCCAGGGTAGCCAACTATTGGGAACGTATCTATCATGTACACATCGTGTGCGGTCTCGCGTGTGTTATTGCCGTAAGTTATGGTGAAAGTAGAAATCGCTCCCGGATCCACTACTAGCTGCGAAGTCTTCACCACATATGGGTCTGGCAAAGGCGTTTCTATATCTTCGCTCGTATCGTTTGGATAAATTGGGTCTTCGGTCAAGTTTGTTTCTATGTGTGCACCGTTTGTCAAAAGTGTCCCCGGAAGAATAGAGGAATGCACAGACACAGCGTAGCGTATGAATATATCCTCAGAGTTTGCTGGTATTGTTCCAGATGGAGTATATGCTGGATTACTTATATTATTTGCATTACTTATACTCCACGCCAAAGTCGTGCTAGCGCTTTGGCAAGGTCCACCAGTAATAATTGGCGATCCTATGCTCCATCCGGAAGTTGTTATTTGGGTCGGGCCGCTATAGCAAAGTCCAGCCGGCAAAGTGTCACTAATCAAAACATTTGGGGCATCGTGTGCTCCTTCGTTGGAAACTATAAGTGTGTAATTTATAGTTTCTCCTGCGAGAGGATCTGTCACATCTACCTGCTTGCGTATCCATAGGTCTGGATTTTCTACTGCTACATCGTCCTGCGAAGATATGCAGTAACTTCCGCTTGGGTTAGAGAAACATCCTTGCACAGTGTTAGTAACAGATGTACCAGTGACTAAAGTGTTACTTGTATTTGTCTCTATACGGATAATACCGCCTTCAATGTTGAGAAGCGGTCCGCCACGCAAACCAGTAATATTTACGGCCACGGTCGTTGTTCCGTCTGCGTTTGGAGACACAGTAACATTCGCATTGGCTGTTATGTCTGTTTCTACTGAAGGTGTTGCTCCTCCTGCTATGGCCTTAGTATTCCATGTATGGAATACTTTGCTGACACTTGTGCCGGCTGGCATGGTGTCTGTCAAAGTTACGCTTGTATCCGGATTTCCAGAGTCATTGTAATATTCTATGTTCCAGTTGAAAGACTCGCCAGCATAGACCACGTCTTTGTCGGAAGTTTTTGTAATACGAAGTCCTGGATCTGGCAGAATAGTAGTAAACACTTGGTTGTCTATTGCCTGGATTAAATCTGTAGAGAATATTCCCGGAGCATTTGCAACTATAGTGCCGATAGGAGAATTGTCTATAGCGGTAGTAGAAGGATCGTCGTCGTTGGTCACAGTCAAACCTACTTTGCCCACTGCGCCGGTCGGCAAAATGTTTGTGCTTGTAGTATCGTCCAAGAGCCACGCCACCCAACGGACTTGGCTTGCCGTCATGCCGACCGGCGCCCACAGTCCAGTACTCACTTCTGTACCCAAGCTGAAATAGCTGTTTATCATTGCGCCATTTAGCGGCTGCACAACAGAGAGTGTAGGCGGCAAGGATGTAGAACTAGAGAAATATACACGGCAACCTGTGCAAGAAAATGCTACGGTATTGCTGTTCGTGCCGCTTGTATACGCTTCTTTGAAAATAGTTTTAGCGGGAATGCGATCTACTATATATGTACCCGATGTAGGTGCATTGCCAGTATTTCTGAAAGTAATATCGTAATGTATATCCTGTCCGCCAGAAACCACAGATTCTTCTGCATTCTTAAATGTCTGCAACTCTGGACGCGAAGATACAGAGGTTGTATGGCTGACAGAAGCATTTATTGGACGGCAGTTATTGTCGTCTGTAGCAGAAATATTTGCATTCAAAGTAAAATTGTCATTATTCTTCACTCCGGACGGTATGCTATAGCTTATTGTTACAGTTTTCGTAGCACCTACATTCATAGTACCAAGCCCGACAGAAACAGAAGTTGGCAACGAGCCAGTATTTACTGCTCCACCAAGTGCTTGCACAAAAGAAAGATACGTCGGTACTCCGTTCACGTTTATCTGTGGAGTAGGTATCGTCACTGTTGTAGCCTGCGCTGCGTCTATGCCTGTGTTGGAAACATTTATACTATATGTAACTGTCTGCCCCACCATGGTCGCAGTTGGACCAGAGATGTTTGAGTTTATATTGAAAGCTGCAAGTGAAGGCGTAACGTGTGTTTGCTCTGTGTCGGTCGCAGACATAAGGCTTGTACCAGAAGGAGTGAGGACTTTGTTCTCTATACTTGTAGATGCAGCATAGACTTTGAAGTCCGCGGTGTTGCTGATATTTGTATCTAAACAAATATCTGAAACAGTATTTATAGAAACTTGGATTTCAGAAACAACCTGGGAAGGCTTGTTATAACACGCGGAGTTTGTTGCGGGAGCTGGGAAAAATGGAGAATTCAGACACGGAACATATGTAGCCACCCACTTCACGGTAGAAGGATCTACTGGAGCTGTAGAAGTCCAGCCACCACCAGAAATACCTACACCAGGAGACACGCTGTATGTTGGTGCTGTACCAGCTGTAGAAGTATTGTAGTATACAGTACCTCCTGCATTTGTCGGAATAGTCGCGCTAATAAATGTAAGACCATCTGGCACCCTGTCCGTAGCTACATAGTCTCCGCCTGCCACCATGCCCGTGTTTACCATTTGTAGAAGGTAAGAAAAATTGTCGCCGTAGGTTTGTAAGGCAGTTGGATTGTCATCCGTATTTCCTTGGACGCCAGAGTTGCCTTTTACTTTGTCTCCTTTTGCAAAATTTCCGCGTGGTGTTGTGTCCACACCAACAACTACAGAATGCTCGGCATTAACATTTGACATATTGTCTGAAAAAGCTGAAGCGCTATTCTCATACAAAGTCGCCCCATTTGGACAGCCTGTATAATCTACTGTATAGGAAACAGCTGCTGAGCTTCCGGGCAAAATGTTTGTGATATCACCAGAAGTTGCATCCCAAGTAATGGTGTTGCCGGCAAGTGTCCCGCCGCCAAGCGGAGAAATGCGAGAAGAAGGCACAGATACAGAACACACAGAGTTTAGTTTGGATAAAATATCTGAAACATCATCCGTGATAACTGGGTTGAATATCGTCTCTCTGCCAGTAGCGTTGAAAACATTTTTCAAAGTCAGACTATAAGTTACGATTGGCGTGTAAGAACCGCCAGAAACCACATAGTCAGTGTTGCCAATCTTGGCTGTACCAGAAACAGATTTTATAAATTCTGGGCTTGGAGCAGATGTAATGGTTGCATTGTAAGTCTGTATTCCTGTCGTAGACTGGTCGGCATCGGCGTTGTACTGGTTACCCTTCAAAGAGTCTATGCTTGCGCTAAAACCAAACTTCATACCATTCTGCCAGCCATTGCCAGTCTGCAGCTTGAAGTTGAGAGTACCGGACTGCCCCGCATTCACATTGCCTAAATCCCAATAAATACTTTTTGCAGGCACAGTAATGCCATTTATAGTTATTCCGGAGACAGTGTATTGTCCGCCATTACTTGCAGAAACAAAAGTCAGTTCGGGGTTTTGATTGTAAAGCGGGTTGTAAGTGCCGGACATTACTGATGGCAAAGTAGTCCAAACAACAGTGTTTACATCGTTTACATATGAGACAGAATAATTCACATTTGCATCAAGAACTGACCCTGCAGGAACACTTGTCGGTACAGAAACCGCAAGCAGGTACGCTGGCAAAGGATCCCAGCTGACACGCAAAGAGTCCACTGTCGGAGACACCGTGCCACTTGTCATATCTACACGCACGGCAATACATGGGTAGGTTGCTGGTGAAAGTGAGCTTATATCATACATACCGCCGGAAAGTGTGAGATTTTGGAAACCGGAGATAGGCATCGGGGTAGAATTACATTCGTATAAACTTATCTGCACATCGCTTGGATTTGAATAATTTGCAGTTAACTCAACCTTATTCCATTTTGTGAAAGAGTTTGGATGAATATCTGCTGTAGTAAAATAACCCGAAGAATAGCCAGTAGCTACGCCAGCAACACCAAGTATCGTATCTATCTCTATATTTTCTCGCTTCGGTGCTCCATCTGATACTATACCTTGCTGGTCATTATTAAAGTCCACCAAAAAATAACCACTATTGTCATTTTGAACATAGGAACCAAATGCGGTAAAAGCTCCTGCAACTTGGAAAAACACGAACGCTATAAGCGCGCCGTTTTGGAAAATCTGCACTCCCTGCTTTGCAGTATTTGTATGAAAAAATCTACGGATATGTGAAAATAAAAAACTCATAGATTGAAGTAAGAACCAAGCAAAACCCACAAATAAACAAAGAAAATTCTACTCCAATTATACCCCGAAAAACCTCTCAGCCGAAAGCTTTTGTGTGGAAAAGAAAAACCCCGCTCGTACAAGCGGGGTTTGTGTTTTTAACACAGTTTAACCAAAATAAAATAGCCTTACACTGCAGAGGGCAAGGCTATGTGTTTTACACTTTTTGATACAACGCAAAATTTGCATCTGATGCAATAAGAGAAAATCCAGTTGTATCCTTGCCTTCGTGTCTAGAAAAATCACTTAAAATATATCCGCCCACAGATACAGCATCTAGTAATTCAACGGAGTCAAACAAACTGCCACCTGAAGCAAAGGAGAGGAGTAGACCTATGGGCTCTGACGGTTTGTACATCTCATATCTATATCGGTAGAATTGGTATTCGCCTATTTCTACATATTTTGGCTCAAATGTTACAGAGACCCTTTCATTTTGTATCCCGCCAGTAAAGTTGAAAGAAAAATTCATATAGTATCCTCTGATATCTACATTTCGCATCACGGGACGCATATTGTTTAGTCTATCCGCTATGTATTGAACATTCTTTTCATCTTTATACGAAGGGTCAACCATTGTTATTTTTCTAGCACCCAGGAGTAACGGGTATTCGATGTCGACGGCAGACCCAACATACACAACCCGCAAATCTTCAATACCCTTTAGATACTTTTTGAGAGTTATCTCCTGTACAATTAATCGTTTGCTGTTTAGTGCCTTGGTTGTGGGCATCGTCATAGCCTGCATACGCAAAAATGCATACACAAGATCTACAGACGGGAACAGTTTGCGTAAATAGTTGTAACCAAATTCACTTAACTTTTCATCCAACTTAAATTTTTTAGACTGTTCTGGCGTCAGGGCTGGTTCTCCACCAAGCCATGTCCCTTGTTGTATTTCTTTTTTTTTTGAAGAAAAAAGACCAAAGATTTTTTAATTTTACCATATTATTAGATTTTTATTTTTCACATGGTAGCATATAAAAAGTTTTATGTCAATATATACTAAACTTGGTGCCTCCGGTACGAATCGAACGTGCATCTACCCCTTAGGACGGGGCTGTTCTATCCATTGAACTACGGAGGCGTGTGGACACTTTAACACGGAAACAGCCCAGCAAAAAGCGCCAGCGGCGCTTTTTGCTGGGCTGTTCTTTTTAAAGTTTTATACCCAGCAGCTCAGCAATCTTTGGCTTATTGAAGCCAACTATAAGGTCGTTACCTATAGTTATAACAGGCACACCCATCTGTCCACTTATGTTCACCATCTCTGTGCGGCGATCTACATCTGTGGCCACATTATACTCAGCATAAGCAATGCCATTGTCTTTGAAAAACTCTTTTGCCATCTTGCAATAAGTGCAGACTGGCGTTGTATATATTGCGACTTCCTTTTGCATAAAAATTTAATATATTACTTCTATACTTGTATTATAGCATACAAGCCAAGCTTTACCGTAAACCGCTTCCAGAGTGATCCCCACTGCTGAAGATATTCTTGAAAAATCTTATTATTCCGCCACTTTCCTTCGGCTTTGGTGTAACCGTTTCTTCGTCTGCCCCGTCTACCACGACTACCACACCTTCGCCGTTCTTCACCACACCAAACTTCTCTCGTATCACCTGCTCTGTACCACGATCTGTCTCCAGCTCGCCAATGTCAGCGTTTATCTGGGATTGTTGTGTCACCAAGTCTGTATTCTCTTTTGCAGCGCGAAGTTTGTTCTCTTTCGTTTCAGCATTTTTGCGCATCAAACCAAATATATTGTATATAAAAAACAGTAAAAACAAAGCCAGAAGGAGCAACATTGGTGTCGTATGGAAAAGTTTTTGTTTTGGCTTCGCCTTTTGAAATTCTCTCATAATCTGCTAATATCTAGTTACTAGCAGATATATTATATACATTTATGTTTTTAAACCCAAAACACCGTAACAAAGTCAAGGCCGCATGGGCCGTTATATCCATCATACTCATCGTCAGCATGATATTGCTCTACATGCCTGGACTGCTTGGGACACGATAGTATTTAATAAGCAAAACTAATACCCGGAAAAGAGCTTGCGCAGCGCGACGGCGCGAGCACGAGGAAATTCGCCAGCAGGCAAATATTCCGTGTCTTTTCAGGGTATTAGTTTTGCGAGTGCAATTGCGATAGCTATATAAAACTTTTTCGCCTTTTCTGCTTATGGAAGGCAATGGCAAACCTGTGCGCCTCGGAGTTTACGAGCAGGATTTCTTTTTTTCTTTCTGCGGCATATTTTTTATCACCAAGTATTTCCTTAGCCTTGTGCCGATCATCTTTCACAACAGAAACGATAGGTATATCAAGCTGGTATCGTGCAAGTACCTGCTTTGCAACATTTATCTGCGCCAATGCTCCGTCTACCACAACCAAGTCCGGCAAACCCCACTCTGTATGCCGCAATCTTCGGGAAAGCAGTTCTTCCAGCGAGCCGGTGTCGTTTGGTCCGGACTGCGAACGTATTATAAACTTTTTGTATTCATTTTTGTCTACCTCACCGGCAGAGACTACAGTCATAACACCCACGGTATTTTTGCCTCCCATGTGCGCGACATCGTAGCCTTCTATGCGAGATTTATCTAAGATAGACTTTTCATTCATCAGAAAATCATTTTTCAAAAGTGCAACATCGTTTATATGCTCCAGCGCAAAAATTGTCTTCTTCACTTTATCTGCCTGCTCAAACTCTTTATGCTTGGCATAGCGCATCATATCTTTCCGCAAATCTTCCACCACTTTTTTC
Organism: Minisyncoccia bacterium; assembly: GCA_039809265.1. Taxonomy (GTDB): domain Bacteria; phylum Patescibacteriota; class Minisyncoccia; order Phycocordibacterales; family UBA9973; genus JBDHUR01. Next base: position 71,829 of record JBDHUR010000002.1, on the reverse strand, counting down.
TTTTTGCCTTGGAACAACAGTTTTATGCTCCGGATATTTTTCGCATATTCTTTAGTAGCCTTTGAATCAGACTTTATATAGGGTGTAAGCCCGAGCTGGCGGTAAAATTCATAGTTATCCTTTTTTGCAGAGCTGTCATCTCTGAATGGAAAAATCCTACGAACAATACGCAATCCTTCACGGATCAGGCTGCCATTTGTAAATGGGCCGTACACCGCTTGCAACTTCACCTCGCGTTTACCGCGCAAAATCTTTGCAGACTTTTTGTTTTTTGACAAATCCTTCTTGCGTATAGAAATTACCTGAGGAAATTCTTCTTTTGTAATACCGACAACAAGCGGGCTTTTGCCGTCTTTTTCCTTTACATTGTAATATGGGTTGTACTTGCGAATAAGCTCCGCCTCCAAAAGTAATGCTTCCAATGCGGAGTCTGTTTCCTTAAATTTTAAGCTGTCCGACTTAAAAACCATGTCTACAATAGAAGCTCCGCGAGTTTTTATCAGATCTTTTGAAAAATAGCTGCGCACGCGGCTCTTTAGGCTGGTAGCCTTGCCTATGTAGAGTGTTTTCCTGCGGCTTAGAAAAAAGTACACTCCGGGCTTGTCTGGAATATTCAGTTTTTTCAAAGCAGATATTTTCATAGCATTTTATTTATTTTTATTTCCGCTTTAGGACTTTTTTGAGGTATTTTCCGGTGTAGCTTTTTGAATTGTTGGCAACTTCTTCCGGTGTACCTTTTGCTACCAAGTGCCCTCCACCTGTGCCGCCCTCCGGCCCAAAGTCCAGCAAGTAGTCCGCGCATTTTATCAAGTCCATATTGTGCTCTATGACAAGCACTGTATTTCCTTTCTCCACAAGGCGATTCAAAACACCGATCAAGTTCGCCACATCATCATAGTGCAATCCGACTGTCGGTTCATCTAAAAGGTATATTGTCTTTTCTAAATGCGGACGATATAGTTCAGAAGATATTTTTACCCTTTGCGCCTCACCTCCGGAGAGAGTAGTCGCACTCTGACCAAGCTTCACATAGCCTAGGCCGACATCCATCAAAGTTTTCAGTCTGTCATATATCGCAGGTATATCTTCATAAAACTTTAGTCCTTCCTCTACAGTCATCTCCAATACTTCGTAAATATTCTTTTTCTTATATTTTACTTTCAAAGTTTCCTTATCAAAGCGCTTACCGCCGCAGACATCGCAAGTCACATATACTGTCGGCAAAAAGTGCATTTCCACCGCGATCTCGCCGTTTCCTTCGCAAGCTTCACAGCGACCGCCTTTCACATTGAAAGAAAACCGGTTACTCTTCCAGCCGCGTACACGAGCTTCCTCTGTCTCTGCAAAAAGATCACGCATAAAAGTGAATGAACCAGTATATGTCGCGATGTTTGAACGCGGTGTTCGCCCTATCGGTGACTGGTCTATAAGTATAGCTCGAGATAAATATTCAGTACCAGAGAAACTTGCCGCATTGAAAACTTTTGCGCTTCTGTATTTTCGCTCATACCTGGCCTGCAGATTTTGGTGCAATATCTCGTACATAAAGGAAGACTTGCCAGATCCGGAAACACCAGTTATACAAACCAGCTTGCCGAGCGGAACTTCTGCATTCAAGTTTTTTATATTAAAAGCGTTGCCACCAACAACCTTTAAAGAGCCTTTATCAGAAGATCGCCGTTTCTCCGGCATAGGGATTTTTTCTTCCTCACGCAAGTATGCCAATGTACGAGACTTGGAAGTATTTGCCTTCGCAGACAAAAGTTTTTCCAAATAATCCTGCACTATCACTCTACCGCCGTGCACACCAGCTTTTGGTCCGATATCTACCAAGTAGTCCGATGCATATATAGTATCTTCATCATGCTCCACCACGATGATAGTATTGCCAAGATCGCGCAAATCTTCCAAAGTTTTGATAAGACGTTCGTTATCTCTCTGATGCAAGCCAATAGTTGGCTCGTCTAGCACATACATCGCGCCCACTAAACGCGAGCCGAGCTGTGAAGCCAAACGTATACGCTGTGCTTCCCCGCCAGAGAGAGTGTTCGCGCGGCGATCCAGCGACAAGTATTCCAAACCGACATTCAGCATAAATTGTAACCTATCTTCTATCTCGCGTATAACTGGCTTTGATATTTCTTTTTCTTTTGCAGAAAGTTTCAATTCAACAAAAAAGTTCGCAGCATCTTGAATAGAAAGCGAAGTAAGATCAACTATATTCGTCTTGCCATGACCGAGGTAAACATGTAAAGCTTCTTTGCGCAGACGCTTGCCGCCGCAGACATCGCAAGGTTCTGTGCCCATAAAGTACTTACTGCCCAAGCCGTTGCATTCTGGACAAGCTCCGTATGGAGAGTTGAAAGAAAAAAGTCTCGGCTCTACTTCCGGGAAAGAAAATCCGTCGTTTGGGCACGAGAACTTTGCAGAAAGCAAGCTTTCATCTTCGGATATTTTAATGGAAACAAGTCCGTCTGACTCGGCAAGTGCGCGCTCTATCGCCTCTGCCAATCGCATGCGCGCGTCAGCCTCATTGTCAGAAAATTCATGCAACGCAAACTCGTCTACTAGCACATCTATGTTGTGGTTTTTATTTTTAAAAAGCTCTATACGATCACGCAAATTCTTCATTTGCCCGTCCAGCCGTACGCGAGAATAGCCCTTGCCGAGCAAATCGTACAAAAGCTGGTAATATTCACCCTTTCTGCCACGCACCACCGGAGAGAAGATCTGTATTTGTGTTTCGTCAAATTCTATGCCAAGCACGGAGCGTTTAGCGGAGTTCGGTGAAGGCTTATCCGAATCGCGTCGGAGCCCCCGGAGAGAGGGTGAAGCGCGAGGAGAAGCCTTCACCGAACGGAGCGAACTTATATTTTCCAACACAAAATTCAAAATCTCTTCGTTAGAAAGTTTCTTTATCTCTTCACCACACTCTGGGCAATACGGACGACCAACGCGTGCATACAAAACTCGCAAGTAGTCATATATCTCTGTTATAGTTGCTACAGTAGAACGCGGGTTATTTGAGCGTGATTTTTGGTCAATGGAAATAGCCGGGGAAAGACCAGATATCTCGTCTACTTCCGGCTTGCTCATTTGCTTCAAAAATTGCCTAGCATAAGAAGACAGAGACTCCACATACCTTCGCTGGCCTTCGGCAAAAATAGTATCAAAAGCCAAAGAAGACTTCCCCGAACCAGAAAGCCCTGTGATAGCTATCATTTTATTGCGCGGCATCTCTACATCTATGTTCTTCAAATTGTGTGTCCGAGCGCCTTTTATGATTATTTTTGATTGATTTTCCTCTTTTTTCATTCGCTTGTGTCAGTGAGTATAGCACTATCCATCTTCTTCTTCAAAACTGTTATTTCGTCACGCAATATAGCTGCTGTTTCAAAGTCCAGCTCTTTCACAGCAGATGACATTTCTTTTTCTTTCAACTTAATTATCTTTTTATAGACAGTATTTACACGTTCTTCATCGCTAAGTCTATTTAGCTTTTTTTCTTCCTTTTTGGAAAGAGCTTTGGATGCGCGTTCAAATATTTCTACATCGAGATTTAGCTCAGCATTTACAGCTTTAGCATGCTCGGATTCCATTTGTTCTGTTATGTCTTTTATTTGTTTCTTTATAGTTTTCGGCGTTATGCCGTGCTTTTTATTGTACTCCATCTGCAAGCTACGGCGACGGTTTGTTTCCCCGATAGCACGTTCCATGGAGCCAGTCATATTGTCTGCATACAAGATGACTCTGCCTTTTGCATTGCGGGCGGCGCGGCCTATGGTTTGTATCAAAGCCGTTTCGCTGCGCAAAAAACCTTCTTTGTCAGCATCTAAAATACCAATAAGTTCCACTTCCGGCAAGTCCAGACCTTCTCGCAGCAAGTTCACTCCGACCAGTATGTCAGTTTCGCCCTTGCGGAATGAGGTCAAAATTTTTATACGGTCTATAGTTTTTATATCGCTGTGCAAATATTCAGACTTTATACCACGCTCTTTCAGATATTCCGCAAGGTCTTCCGCCATCTTTTTAGTCAAAGTTGTAGCAAGCACACGCGCGCCGGAGCTGATGACTTTTTCCGCTTCCAATATGAAGTCTTGCACTTGTCCAGGGTATTTGTCTTTGGCTACAACTTTGCGCAAAATTATCTCAGGATCTACCAGCCCAGTCGGGCGGATGATCTGCTCCACGATCTGCGCCGAATTCTCTCTTTCAAAATCTCCCGGGGTCGCAGAAGTATAGATAACTTGACCTATGCGTTCCTCAAATTCTCCAAACTTAAGTGGTCGGTTGTCCTTTGCACTAGGCAAACGGAAACCAAACTCTACCAGAGTATTTTTGCGCGAAGCATCGCCAGCGTACATACCCTGCAATTGCGGAAGCGTGACATGAGATTCGTCTATCACCACAAGGAAATCAGCCTCGCCATTTTTTTTCTTTGGGAAATATGAAAGCAAGGTTTCCGGCGGCTCACCTGCTTTTTTCCCAGATAAATGCCGTGAATAATTTTCTATACCGCTGCAATATCCGACCTCGCGAATCATGGCAAGATCGTAGCTGGTGCGCCGCTTCAAACGCTCTGCTTCCAGCAGCTTACCCTCTTTTTCAAATACCTTAAGCTGCGTATCAAGCTCTTTTTTTATATCTTTCAGGGCTTTTTCTTTTTTTGAACTGTTGGTCAAGAAATGTTTTGCCGGAAACAAAAATATTTCACTCGGTTCTTCCAATATTTTTGAAGTAACAGGATCAATCTTTAATATCTGCAATATTTTCCCACCAGATATTTCTACTGAAAGCGAGTAAGTCTCCGAAACCGGCATTATCTCTACCCTGTTGCCCAAAGCACGAAACTGCCCAGAAGAAAGGTCAGCATTGGTGCGAGTAAAGTGTATAGAAACAAGATTTGCCAAAAGATCTGCGCGATCTATTTTCATCCCGCGCTTCAGCTCCAAGTGTTCTTCTTTATACTCTTCTGGTGAGCCAAGACCGTAGATACAAGATACTGATGCAACAATAATAACATCTTTTCTTGTTAGTAAACTTTGTGTAGAAGCATGGCGAAGCCGGTCTATTTCCTTGTTTATCTGCGCGTCTTTTTCTATATAAGTGTCTGTTGTAGGCATATAGGCCTCTGGCTGGTAGTAGTCATAGTAAGATACAAAGTAATGCACAGCGTGGCCAGGGAAAAATTCTCTATATTCCTGCGCCAGCTGTGCTGCCAAAGTTTTGTTGTGAGCTATCACCAAGGTCGGCTTGCCATGTTTTGCAATGACATTTGCGATAGTAAAAGTTTTCCCCGTGCCGGTGGCACCAAGCAAAGTTTGCTTTTTTATACTCTTTTCCAGTCCAGACAAAAGACTTTTTATAGCTTTCGGCTGGTCGCCGGAAGGCTTATATTCACTTGTCAGCTTAAAAAGTGGCATAAATATCAATATATTGTACGACATTTTAGTAAATAAAAAAAGTGGTTCATTGAACCACTTTTAAATCTTCTAAGTGTTTAAATTTGATGTTTACTAAAAAAGTTAAATTACAGCTACTACTGTTTGACTAAGAGTCATCTTTTTCGTTCCTGCGTCTTTCTTTACATTTACAAAGAGCAAGCCTTTTTTCCTTAAGTTAAAGTAATGACTGTTACTTTCGTAAGTTAGCCAAACCACACCATCTCCAACCGCCTGTAGTGAGTGGTTGTAAATACCAGAATAACTTGGCTCTTTGGAGGTTTGTGTCTTTTTATTGAGCGATGAATCAATATATCGCCCTGCAACTTCTACTCGGTATTTATGTAAGGCAAACACTAATGGTTCAATCATTTCTGACTTAGGAACATACACAGATAAAGTGGTATTAGTTTTCCTTTTAAAATACGGCTTAAGCGCAGCTACGATATCACGGGCAAGCATAGCTGAATCGTGTTGGTTGTTGTCGTCCTCCAATAAGAGAACATGGATTTTTTTATTCATAAATAATTTGTGTTTTAAAAATGATTATTTTATTTTTATTAAAGAAGATTCTTGGAAAGAATACCGTAAATATATAAATAAGTCAAATATTCCTATATGTATTAAAAAATCTATCTTTGTACTCATAGAAAGTGTTATCTAAAATAGATTGCCTCATGCCAGCAACCAGTTTTGTGATAAAGTGCAGATTATGTACTGTTGCCAAAGTCGCCGCCAACATTTCTTTAGCACGAAAAAGATGTGCTATATACGCGCAAGAGTAATTTTTACATGTGTAACATTCGCAATCTTCTTCTATTTTTGAAAAATTTTCTTTATGTTCAGCGTTGAACATATTTATCTTGCCGTTTTTTGTATACAAAGCACCATTGCGTGCCATACGTGTAGGTGCCACACAGTCAAAAAAGTCTACACCGTTCTCTACTCCCATAAACAAGTCTTCTGGCTCACCAATACCAAGCAAATGCCTGGGTTTGTTTTCTGGTAATATTTCATTAACCCATTTCACTACTGTAGACATATCTTCTTTTGCAAAACTTCCACCAATACCAAAACCATCAAAACTACGGCCGCTGCCCGTCTTCATCTCGGCAATAGTTTTGGCAGACTTTTTCCGCAAAACTTCCTCTCTACCACCTTGGACTATACCAAAAATTGCTTGTGGTAAAATGTGGGTAAGGTATTTTTTTTTTTCCATTTTTTCGTGCTGTTCCAAAGACCTCTTGGCCCACTGATGCGTGCGTAAAAGCGCCTCCTCTTGATAAGCAAAAGTTTCTGTTGGTGAAGTACATTCGTCAAATGCAAATATGATGTCTGCACCCAAGTTCTGCTGTATTTCTATAGAGCGCTCTGGGGTGATGTAATACAAAGTGCCATCAATATGAGAACGAAAAGATACTCCGTCGGTGCCGATATTAGCAAGCTTTGGTACACCTTCGTCTGCACTTGAGCGCTCAGCTATCTGCATGGATACATCTGCTGCTTTCGTTATCTTTGAAATTTCCTTGCCGTATGCCGCGCCAAGGGAAAATACCTGGAAGCCGCCGGAGTCTGTCATCATAGGCCCGCGCCAGTTCATAAAACCATGTAGACCACCCACCTTTTTTACCAGCTCATCACCAGGCTGTAAAAGCAAATGGTAAGTGTTGGCAAGTATTACTTTTGTACCAAGTTCACGGAGCATTTCTGGAGTTAGAGATTTTACTGTAGCTTTTGTACCAACAGGGACAAAAGCTGGCGTAGGAATATCTCCGTGCGGCGTACTGAAAACTCCAGCTCGGCCCATAGGCTTGCCCTCGGCAGAATGTTTACCCTCCAGCTTTTTTTCTATCTTAAAAAGAAAAGACATTTTATTTTTCAATATTTACAAAAAGAAGATGCTCAACATTGAGAGGACTTCGCAAGAGAACTTTCTGAAACGGGTCTCTCGGATCAAAAAGCACTTTTTCTGCCACAGCCAAAACAGAGTTTGCCATGCCAGGCAGAGAAATCTGTACTCCTTCCGTTATCTCCACATCTCTTGGAAATGTCATCTCAAAGTTTTGCCCGCCGCGGCCGACAGCTACCGCATTGACATTGCTGCCAAGCACCACCACATCTGTTTTCTCTCCGGCAGTAGAATACATTTTTACTCTTGCGCTCTTTGAAAAAACTTCTGCGACTTCGCCAAGCATAACGGCGTCTGTGCCAAAAACTTTTTGACCAACAGCAACACCATCATCCGAGCCTTTCGCCACCACTAACACATCGTATACAGATTTGCTTGGCTTGGACAATATTTCCGCGCGTATAAAACTACTTTCATCTGATGGATTTTCACCTTTCAGCGTTGCATTTTCTCTGCGAAGGTTTTCCAGCTCAAGCATTTCAGCGGAATATGTTTCAAGTTTTTGTTTCAATTCATCACGCTCGACTATGAGCTGTTTTTTTGTAGTAAGCATATCGCCGGTAACATAAGAAGACGCTTGCCAGAGTGGTATACCTAGACTGTTTGCAAAACTTTTCAGTCCACGGCGGACAGCAGGAACAGCAAGCAGAAAGATAACAGCAAGGGCGACAAGCACAACCGATACTACGGCTGTTTTTTGTCTTTTTTCTTTTCTATCGTAAAGGTAACTCATCGTTAGATTTCAAAAGCACATCTTTAAAATAATCTATGTCTTCAAATACCACGCCTGTGCCTCTAGCTACTGCAGAAAGCGGATCATCAGCTATATATATAGGCAGCTTCAATACATTTGCAAGTAATACATCCAAACCTTGTATCAATGCGCCGCCGCCGGCCAAGATGATGCCCCTATGCATCACATCTGAAAGTATTTCCGGCGGAGTTGTCTCTAGTACTTCTTTTATACCATCTACCAAGTTTGCTATGGAGCCAGAAATCGCTTCACGAATGTCACTGTCTGTGACCACAACCTCGCGAGGCAAACCAGTCACCAAATCTCTACCGCGGACATTTACTTCCATGAAAGTTCCAGGCATAACATTACCGACAGCTATTTTTACAGCTTCAGCAGTTTTTTCTCCTATCAGAAGCTTAAATTCATCGCGCAGATAACTCATAATATCTGCATTTAGCCTATCTCCGGCTATGCGTAAATTCTTGGACTGTACTATGCCACCCAAAGATATAACCGCTATATCTGTAGTACCACCGCCTATGTCTACAACCATTGAACCAGTCGGGTCTTTGATCGGCAGGCGCATACCTATAGCTGCAGCCATCGGCTCTTCTACGATGTACACTTCTCTGGCACCAGCAGACTTTGCGGCATCATAAACAGCACGAATCTCAACATTCGTAACACCCGATGGAACACCAACCACGACACGGGGCCGAAAAAATTTCTTTGAAATTTTTTCGGCTTTCCCTATGAAATAGGCCAGCATTTCCTCCGTCACTTCAAAGTCTGATATCACACCATCTACAAGTGGATGTACAGCCTTTATATGCGCTGGAGTTCTCCCAAGCATTTGCTTGGCTTCACTGCCCACAGCCACGATACGGCCTGTCTTCTGATTTAGAGCAACAACAGATGGTTCGTTTATCACAATGCCGTGACCACGCAAATATACCAAGGTATTTGCGGTACCCAGGTCTATCCCTATGTCATTGGAAAACCCCTTGTAAAGCTTATCGAACATTGGAAAATTCTTTCAGTAGATCTTCTACAGCAATAAATCGGCCCCTTTCTTCTGTTCGTTTTTTGATTTCCACCCCGCCTTCTTTCATGCTTCGCTCAGATACCACAACTCTGTGCGGAATGCCTATCAAATCAGAGTCAGCAAACTTTTCTCCGGCGCTTACATCATCCCTATCATCAAAAAGCACTTCTACCCCAGCGCCCTGCAAGGCACTATACACTCTTTGTGACTCCGATTTTACCTCATCAGCGCCTCCAAGCGATAACAAATGAACATTAAAAGGTGCAACAGATTCAGGCCATATCAGGCCCTTATCATCGGAAAACATCTCTGCTATCACGCCCATCGTCCTGCTGACACCAATGCCGTAGCAGCCGGAGATTACGGATTTCTTCTCACCATTTTCATCTGTAAAGTACACGCCTAGCGCATCTGTATATTTGCTTTCAAGATGAAATATATTTCCAACTTCCACAGCCCTTTTCTCAACAAGCTTGCTTTTATCTATTCCCAATTTCTCTAAATTTTCGTCAGTATATATCTCTTTGTTCACAGCGATATTTTTCTCTTCGTCTAAATATATGACATCTTCTCCGATGCCAGAAATCGCTTGGAACTCATCGCTAAATTTTTCCGTAAAAATACCACCGTCCGCGCGAGTCCTATATGTAACATGGCCAATACCTAGTCTCTTGTAGATCTCAAAATAAGCAGCCGCAGTCTTTTCGTATATATCGTTATGCTCCTCTTCTGTGCGAGCAAATGAATACATATCTTTCATGATAAACTCGCGACCGCGCAAAAGGCCGGACTTTGCACGAAGTTCATTCCTAAACTTATTTTGAATTTGATAAACAGAAAAAGGCAGATCTCTGTAAGAATTTACATACCCTGATATAGCATCTACTATAGGTTCTTCGTGTGTAAGACCGACACCCAGCTCCTCGCCGTTTTTAAGTTTGGTCTTAAACCAATTATCAACTTTTGCATCATCCCACCTGTCCGTCTTCTCCCATATATCACGAGGCTGAAGGATGGTCATATAAAGCTCTTGACCGCCGATCTTGTTCATCTCTTCACGAATGATACCCTTTATCTTTTCAATAACTCTGGCTCCAAGCGGCAAGTATGCATACACTCCCGCCATTTCTTTATGTATATAGCCTGCGCGGGTCAAAAGTTCGGCATTTTTAGAGACTTCGTCTGCTGGTGCCTCTTTTTTTGTCTTAGTAAACAATTTGGATTGCAACATATAAAGACATCTTACAGTAAAACAACCAATAAAAAAAGCCCTTGGAAGCCGCTGCAAGTCCCCTTGCTAAATCCATAGTTTTCTGCTATTGTAGACATGTTCGCTCGTGGTCCTGCCGATGGCAGGATTTGCCCATAAAAGGGGCAGGCTGCAATGCCTACTAACGTGCGTCCCGCTGTGCCAGATGGCGCAGCATTATCAACTAATGCAAGGAAATTCTTCTTTGCGAAGGATTTTTTATTTTGTATGTCACACACACAAGAAAACATTGAACAAATGTTCAAAGCCGGAGTTCACTTCGGATATTCAAAGACTAGGAGACACCCGTCTACTGCGTCTTATATTTTTACTACTAAAAACAAGAACGATGTTATAGACTTGGAGAAAACGTCTCTCGCTCTTGATCGCGTTTTAGAGCTTGTATCAGAGTTTGGCAAAGGCCAAAAAACTATCCTTTTTGTCGGAGCAAAACCTGAAGCAAAGAAAAAGATCGTAGATACAGCAACAGCGCTAGACATGCCATATGTTTCAGAGAGATGGATTGGTGGTACTATTACCAACTTTGGCGAGATAAAGAAACGTATACAGACACTTGAAGACTTGCGCGAGAAGCGCGAAAAAGGCGAGCTGGATGTTTACACCAAGAAAGAACGCCTTTTGATAGACCAAAAGATAGAAAAACTTACAAAGTATTTCGGTGGTTTGACACTGCTAAAAAGAGCTCCGGACGCGCTTTTTATAGTAGACAGCAAGCGTGAACATATAGCACTGGCAGAAGCTAAAGCACAAGGTATCCCTGTCATCGCTATCGCAAATACAGACACAAATATAAAAGGCGTAGACTACCCTATAGTTGCAAACGACGGAAGCCTTTCCAGTATTTCCTTCTTCCTAGAAAAAATAAAAAGTGCTTACGAATCCGGCAAGGTTACAAAAGCCTAAAAATAAATCGTTTTCTGTTCATTATTAACTTAATCAAAACATTTTATGGCTATCACAACAGAGCAAATAAAAGAACTCAGAGACGCTACAGGCGTCTCTGTAATGCAGTGCAAAAAAGCGTTGGAAGAAGCGGGCGGCGATATGGAAAAGGCGCTTATGATACTAAAGAAAAAGTCTTCCGACATTGCTATCAAGAAAGCAGACAGAGAAACCAATGACGGTATCATCGTAGTAAAGCAAAATCCAGGCAAAGCGATCGTGCTTGTTCTTAGCTGCGAGACAGACTTCGTTGCAAAGAACGAGGACTTCCTAGGTTTGGCAGAAACTTTGGCAAACATGGCAGCGACAGATGGCAAAGATGCAACTCTTGCCAAAGCTCCAGAACTTATCTCCCAAGTAGTGCAAAAAGTCGGCGAAAATATACAGATACACACCATAGAAACTATAGAAGCTCCGGTTGTCGGCTCTTATGTCCACTCCGGTAAGTCTGCAGCTGTTGTAGCTCTCTCAGGTGGCAACGAAGCTCTGGCAAAAGATGTGGCCATGCACGTAGCAGCCATGAAGCCGGAATATGCTACACTTGAAGATGTCAGTCCTGAGACTAAAGACAAGGTAAAAGAAATGTTTGCCAAAGAAGTGATAGAATCAGACAAACCAGAAGATATAAAAGAAAAAATGCTTGAAGGCAAAATAGGCACATACTTGAAAGAGCAAGTACTTGTTGAACAACCTTTTGTGAAGAATCCTGATGTTACCATTGGTAAACTGCTTGCGGACGCTAACGCAAAGCTGGAGAAATTTGTGCGATACAGCATATAAAATGTGGACTTTGATTACTATTTTCACAGCCTCTCTTCTAGCCATGCTCGGCATGCTTTTGCGTCGAGCATGGCAGATAAAGACAGGCAGAGTTTTTGCAGATGAAACTGCTCCGCAGAAAATGATTATTCCCGAGATCACCTTTGCATCCATGAAGAAAAATGTGCTATACTTCGCCAAGCGAGCCGTACATACGGTAGCTATGACATTTATAAACTTATGGGTCAGGGGCACACACAAAGTCTCTAAGCAAGTAGAAAAGATAAGCAATAAAATAGTAAAGAAAAGCGAAGAGACCGGAGAAAAGACAAATATTTCCAGCTTCCTGGTAACAGTTTCCGAATACAAGAAAAAAGCTCGTCGTCTGCGTGAACGCATAAAGCGAGAAGAACATTTGGATCAGCAAATGTAAAAAATAATACTGCCGCCTTAGCTCAGTTGGTAGAGCAACAATTTTGTAAATTGAAGGTCCCCAGTTCAAATCTGGGAGGCGGCTCATTAACCCGACTTTTTGGTTGGGAATCAAGAAAGGAGTGGGCGGCGCAAAGCGCCGCCCACACTGTTTCGCTTGAATTCGCAAGCGAATTCTCAAAATTTGGCGCGCTAGCGCGCCCGAAATGCAGGATTTTTCATGGGGAAATGCTTGGACGGCACTTCGTGCCGTCCGCTTGGAATCGTTCAAAATGGACTCTTGTCCGAAAAAGGAGTGGTTATATAACTTCGCTACTAGCAGTATTTGTTTCGCCCGAAGTTCCTGTTGAAACATCTGGGGTTGTTTCGTCTGTGTTAGTTTCTTCTTTTGGAGTTTCTATTTTTGGCGTATCTTTTGCCTTTGATTTCTTAGTTGTAGTTGTTGTACTAGCTTTTGACTGCTCTTCTGCTGGCTTTTCTTCTTGTGGCAAGAGCGTTTGCAATTCGGGTAAATTTTGCTCTATATCCTCTATACTTTGGAATCCGTTGTATGCCTTGCCGTTCATCACTAGCGCTGGCAAAGCATCACCCACTTTGTATATAGACTTGAGCGTCTGCACAGCCGAAATATCTATATTGTAGTCAAAAGAATACACTCGAAGTCCGGGGTACTTTCCACGAAGTGCTGTCAGCACATAGCTTTGTCTATCACAATCAGCACAGTTGGTTTTGTTGCCGTAAAAATAAAGCACGAATACAGATGCCTGCTTGCATCGCTCTGATATGCGTTTCATTAGCAAGTAATCTTTTATCTCCAGCAAGGAATAATACCTTTTCAGTGTGGTCACATCCTCACTTGAACCGATGTTTTCTTCACTAGACTCTATCTTGTCCCCAAGAGATATCAGCTCATTAGATAAGTATGATCCGGAAATGTCTGAACAAGATGATTCTTCAAGCAAGGAAAACTGCGTTTCTGAAGAAAGAATGTCTATAGATATCTTGTCTTGTATAGCTTTCAAGTTTTCTATCTTCTTATCGTTGAAGTAGTTGCTGAGATAAAGCGCGGTAAGAAAAAGCCCGCAGGTTATAAAGAAAACAAAGATATATTTTGTCCAATTATTTTTCATATATTTTATCTCCAAGCTGGAGCTTTGCGAGTAACTGCTTTATACATGGCGTGCATAAGCCAAAATGGCGCGATAATACTATAAACTACCATATAAGTTACTATATGCCGCGGAAATTTTGCTTTGCCATATGCCATCTTCGTACCAATCAATATAGCAGTTACAACAAGTCCGTAGAGAAAGACAAGCAGAAACATTACCACATGCGTATTTACAAAAAACCAATCAAATTGAAAAGACGGTATGGACATATGAAAACCTACGGTGCGTATTTCTATTACTTTATTATAAATACGTTCAACCAATCGAACTATTACTGATCCAAAAAGAAAGACTGCAGCCGCAATAGATATGATACCGGACGGCACAGTAAAGATGGCAAAAGTACCATACTTAGGATTAAAAAGTACTCGTCTATAGTCTACAGTATTTCGGATAAATCCGTGTATCCAACGCAAGCGCTGTTTGTAGAGCTTTGGAATGCTGTTTGGAGATACAGTGTACACATAGGCGTCATTGCATTGCTCTATCTTCATATGAAATTTCTGCATGCGGTAAGCGATCTCCATATCTTCTGTATTGTGAGCCTTGCGGAACATCCCGATAGTCTGGAATATCTCTCTCCTATATGTAGAGAAAGGCCCGGGTGCCACATGAATACCACCATTCAAGCCAAGCATTTTCTTTATATAAACGGCCATATCGTATTCGATCTTTTGGATAGTCTGTATAATGTTCTGGGGGTTATAAACGATTATAGAGGGAGCTACTGCCATGGTATCTGGGTCCTTATGGAAATAAGTAACTATCCTTTTTAAGGCATGGGCATCCACAAAAGAATCGGCATCTAGACATGTCACAAGGTCTGATGTTGAAAGCTCGATCCCCATATTCATGGCTGTGTGTTTACCTCCGTTTTCTTTATGGAAAACTTTTATCTGCGGATAAGAAACAAACTCTTGCATCACCTGCCATGTACTGTCTGTACTGCCGTCATCTATCAGAAATATTTCCAATTTATTTTTTGGGTAATCTAAGTTCAAGAGAGATTCTATGGTGCGATGGATAGTTTTCTCTTCATTCCAGCAAGGCACTATAACAGTGACTGTTGGATATTCAGGTAACTCCAAACTGCCTGTCCTGTAAACAAGTTTTCTGCGATTTTCCAGAAATGTCACAAGAAAAAAGACTTGGACATAAATCGCCAAGAAAGTAACAATATAGGTAACAACTGTAGAAATCTCCATATTTTGCAATCTTTTTGCATAGGCAATATACCATTTTCTTGGCTTTTTTTCAAGCCATGATATAATTGCACCATATGAACACAAACAAAATAAGCACAGGAGCTGGGATCATAGTTGCAGGTATATTTATTGCTGCGGCCATATTTTTCAGTCGTTCACCGTCGACAGGTACGGCAGCCTTAAATACCAAAATAACAGTGCCGACTTATACAACCAAAGCAGACGCTTCCGGAGATCACTATCTAGGCCGAGAAGATGCTCCGGTTGTTATCACAGAATATTCAGACCTTGAGTGTCCTTTCTGCAAGCAAGCCCACCCAACAGTTCACAAAATTGTAGACTCTTATGGAGGACAAGTAGCAGTGAAGTATGTTCACTTCCCTCTTTCTATACATCCAAAAGCACAAAAAGAAGCTGAAGCGGCAGAATGCGTATACAAACTTGGCGGGAACATAGCATTTTGGAGTTTTGTAGACACAATCTTTGAAATTACCCCAGCAAACAACGGCCTGGACGCATCACTTTTGCCGCAAGTAGCAAAGAAAGTCGGCATAAATGAAAAACAATTTAGCTCTTGCCTGGACTCTGGAGAAATGGCAAAAAAAGTTGCGGGAGACCAGCAGCTTGGTATTGACGCAGGTGTTCAGGGCACCCCACACTTCGTGGTTACATACAAGCCAACTGGCGCAAGTATAACTATCCCAGGAGCAATACCGTTTGAACAATTCAAACAGCGCATAGATGACCTGATAGCCGGCAAGAATGCAACAAATAGCTAATCTAAAAATATAAAATATGCAATACAAAACCCACACATTTAATGTGTGGGTTTTGTTAACTATTCTTTCTTTTGTTCCGTTCTACACCATAATGTATTCTATAGAGATACACAATGGATTTCTGTCCGGCTAACCTGCCGGACAAGGGGTTGAATTAGCCTTCAACCAGAGCAACCAATGCTATGCACTGGACCGACTCGATAAGTCGTTCGCAAAGCGAACAACAAGTTTCAATTTGAATTAATCCACGAGCAGCTTCCGCTACCCGTGCCTTGTTACGACTTAGTCCCTGTCACCGAATTTACCTTAGGCCCTGCGAATGCAGAGATTTCGGGCACTCCCGGCTCCCTTGACTTGACGGGCGGTGAGTACAAGACTTGAGAACGTATTCACCGCGGTATGCTGACCCGCGATTACTAGCAATTCCAACTTCATGGAGTCGAGTTGCAGACTCCAATCCGAACTGAGGCCACCTTTCTAACGATTAGCTCAGGGTCACCCCGTCGCAACGCGTTGTAGTGGTCATTGTATTATGTGTGTAGCCCAAGATATCAAGGGACATGCTGACCTGGCGTCATCCTCTCCTTCCTCCCAGACCGAAATTCACGAAGCAAATTTCGTGCTCTTCGGTCTGGGCGGTCTCGTGTGACAAATATAACACACGACGAGGGTTGCGTTCGTTACCCCACTTAAGGGAACAATTCAAACCACGAACTGACGACGGCCATGCATCACCTGTCAACTAGTCTTGCGAGGGCTCTAGTTTCCTAGAGCTTTCACGTTGATTTCTAACCTTGGTGAGGTTTTTCGGTTACCATCGAATTAAACCACATAATCCACTGCTTGTGCAAGTCCCCGTCTATTCCTTTGAGTTTTAGTCTTGCGACCGTACTTCCCAGGCGCTTCTCTTAACGCGTTAGCTACGCCTCTCAGAGGGTCGATACTCCGAAAGACTAGAGAAGATCGTTTAGGGCGTAGACTACTGGGGTATCTAATCCCATTCGCTACCTACGCTTTCGTGTTTCAGTGTCAGATATGTGCCAGTCTATTGCCTTCGCTTTTGGTGTTCCCCATGATATCAACGGATTTCACCCCTACACCATGAGTTCCATAGACCTCTCACACTCTCAAGTAGTGCCGTTTCCTTCGCGGTTCCAAAGTTGAGCTCTGGGATTTAACGAAAGACTAACACCACAACCTACACACCCTTTACGCCCAATAATTCCGGATAACGCTCGAGGCTCTCGTATTACCGCTCCTGCTGGCACGAGATTAGGAGCCCCTTATTCATGAGGTACAGTCAATAACTTCTTCCCTCATAAAAGATCTTTACGTCCCGAAGGACTTCATCAATCACGCGGCGTCGCTCCATCAGACTTTCGTCCATTGTGGAAGATTCTCGACTGCAGCCACCCGTAGGTGTATGGGCCGTGTCTCAGTCCCATCGGTGAGGGTCACCCTCTCAGGTCCTCTAAGCGTCATCGCCTTGGTAGGCCGTTACCCTACCAACTAGCTGATACTCCGCAGGCTTTTCCCCAAGCGTTAAAACTTTACTCCGGAGAGACTATCGTGTATTAGCACACCTTTCGATGTGTTATTCACGACTTGGGGGGAAATACCCACGTGTTACTACCTCGTTTGCCACTAACCAGCGCTGTTATCAAAACTTCACTTGTATTGCTACTCATTTCATCTATCAAACAGCAAGGTCCGTTCGACTTGCATGCCTTATCCACGCCGCCAGCGTTCATCCTGAGCTAGGATCAAACTCTACTTAAAAATCAGAATTAAATTCGTGATTTGTAAAACGAAACAAAAGAAAAAATAGTTTCGGTGCTCTTTTTTATTACTGGACTTGCTTGCCCTGCCAAAATGGCGGGCTTGTGATTCTGTGTACTGCCGGCGTCTTAAACCGACAGTGCTTGTACTCTTTTTATTTATCAAAGAATTGCCTAAATAATCTTGAAAATCAAGGGTATTCAGAGCAAATGAAAGCGCCTATTCCTAGACGCTCCCCTATTATATATGAATGAATTTCAAAGTCAAGCATTTTCCGTCCTTACCTGACCACAGCACCGTGTCCCTCTCCGGCAAAGGCCGGAATAGCTATCCGGCTATCCTGCCAATCTATACCATTTGTTGAGCCCCAAAGGCCATTGTATTCCTCTTCGTCTCTGGTGCCGCCAGCAAGCCACATCTTCCCCGCCCATACAAATGAAGTAAAATTGTACTGCGGAAAGTTTGGAGGAGATGAAGCTTCCACCCAGTTCACTCCGTCTTTCGTAGACCAAACGCTGACATTTGAATTTAAACCATCGTCTGCAATCACGTACAAATTCTCTCCGTACACCAACGCTGACTGCGGACCCAAAGCATCCCACGGAGCTTGGTCCAGTTCCTTTTTCCAGCTCGTGCCGTCAAAACTCCAGACATCTTTGTAAGTGTTAAACGTATATGTTCCATCTGCACCCAAAGAATACGAGCCGCCGCCGATAATCCAAATTTTATTTTTGAAGACGACAGCCTTACCGACAGAACGAGGCAACCATGGAGCATTTTTTTCTCTAACCCAATGAACCCCATCTGTGCTTTTCCAGACATCGTTGTAAAAATTACTACCAGAAGCATTGTAAGTTTCGCCACCAATCAGATACAGAGTGTCTTTATACAACAGCCCGGCATTGCCAGAGCGTGCTTCCCAAGGAGCTCTATCTAGTATCTGACTCCAGTTTAAACCATCTTTAGAATACCAAACATCGCCAAAGTTAAAAGATCCGTTATTGTATCCATACCCTCCAAAAACTATAAAACCATTTTTCCATGGCAAGAAAGTCTGGTTTGTGCGTGGACTAAAAGGAAGTGATGATGAAATAACTCTCCAATCTATCCCATTAATAGTAGAAACTAAAGTATTATTTTCTGGTCTTTCACCTCCCCCTAAAAGATAAAGGGTAGATAAACTAGAAATATTTGATTCGATAGAAGAAGCAGGCTGAAGTGAACCTGGATTCCTGATTATAAATCGCAACACAACAAGACTAAATAGAATTATTGCAATGATTATAAAAACCGACCAATGATTTCGCATATATTTATTGTATCAGCTCATTTTTTCTTTACAACATAAAAACTCCCTTACGGGAGTTTTTATGTTGTTTGAAATACTAAGCTGGAATACTATAACCTCCAGGCAATGTTACACTTGCTGGTGCATTACCTTGAGAAGGTATAGTGATTTGTAAGTTTGAAATTTGAGTTATTTGCAAATCAGGAGGAATAGGCATACCTTCAACATAACCGTAGATAGTAAAATCTTTTGTACTATTAGCAGGAATGATGATAGGAGCCATACTAGAAGCAGATGGAGAATAATATCTAATAAAATCTGTAGATACTGGACCTGGCACTGTGTTATTGTTAATAGGTGAATTTTGTGGCACACTCACAACACCATCAGAGAACATAGAGTTGTCTATTCTAAAACGATAAGGATCAGGTCCAATCGGTGTCAAAGTCAAAGCAACAAAATCTACAGAAACATCATCTACGCAAGTATTATTTATAGTTACTTTATTTATTGGCATAAGAGAAACAACAAGAGAACCAGCTGGCTGTATGGATGGAGGAGTTACACTTGCTATAACATTACAAGCAGCTCTTATTTGGTTTGGATTGGATGGATTTGATACAGATAAACGAGAATTAGTTAAATTAGAATTTTGAGCACCACCAGAGTTTGGTGTGTTTTGTAAATCTCGAGCGGAACTTTGACTTCTTAAAGAAGCGGCACTTTGTTCGGAAGCATTGTTTCGTACGTATCTACCTATACCAACACCAGCAAGCACGACAAGAACAAGAACTAAAAATGCAACAATTGTTTTGTTATTCTCCATAAATTAAAATACAAATAAAACTAATAATGATTTTAGCACTCAAATTACTCAGATAGAATTATCCCATGGCTGTCGCCGGCACACAACACAAAAACTGTGGATTTCTCTTGGTTTGACAACCTACTTGCTTTTTAAAACTCTTTCTGGCATAATAGGCGCATGGAAGCACTCACTCAAATATTGCCATGGATACAAATAGTTCTTGCTGTGTTACTTGTCGTTGGCGTACTTATGCAATTATCAAGCGCTGGTATTGGTGCAACTTTTGGTGGCGGCGATAGCGGTGTGTATCATACAAGACGCGGTTTTGAAAAATTCACATTTCGAGCAACTATTTTCATTGCTGTTTTGTTTGTGGCCTCCACAATCATAGGTCTGCTTCTTCAGTAAGCAAATAGTTTTTCCAAACTAAAAACATATTATGTATACAAATACTTCTTCTCCGTTTCGGAGAATTTTCTCCAAAGAAGCTTTTTCAAAGGCCATCCACTCCTTCTCTTCTAAACAATGGTATGCTTTTTTGGTGTTACTTGGAGCTCTAACAATATCTGCGCTATTGCTTCTTAATATGGTTAACAACAAGCTACTTGTTGAAGTACCTCTGAAAGGCGGATCAATAAAGGAAGGTGTTGTCGGTACACCAAGATTTATAAACCCGGTGCTGGCCGTCACTGACGTAGAGAAAGATATAACTTCCATTGTATATTCTGGACTAATGAAGAAGACGGCGGACGGAAACATTGTGCCGGATCTTGCAAGTACATATGAGGTATCTCCAGATGGACTTACTTATACTTTTACAATAAGGGATGACGCGTTTTTCCAAGACGGATCACCTGTGGAAGCAAAGGATATAGCATATACAATAAAACAAATACAAAACCCCGTAATCAAAAGCCCGAAAAAATCCAGCTGGGACGGTGTAACAGTAACAGAGATAGACTCTAAAAAGATTTCCTTTTCGCTAAAGCAGCCGTATTCCGGATTTATAGAGAATACCACTGTTGGTATTCTCTCATTTAATTCATGGAAAAACATACCTGATAAAGAATTTTCTTTGAGTAATTTAAACACTGCAAGCATTGGTAGTGGGCCATACAAGATAACAGGAGTGAAAAACAAAAAATCAAGCAGCATACCATACTCATATGAACTCGAAGCTTTTTCAAAATATGTTGGCGGTGAACCTTATATAAAAGACCTAGAGTTTTCTTTTTATGCCAGCGAAAGCGAAATGCTCAACGCTTATAAAAAAGGAGGCATAGACCAAATGTCAGCCATTTCTCCATCGGAAGCCAAAAATCTTTCCTCAAAAAATATGCGAATTGAGGAGATACCGCTGTCCCGCATATTTGGATTGTTTTTCAACCAGAGCCAAGCGCCAATCTTCACAGACAAGACTGTAGTGCAAGCGCTTGAGCTTGCTATAGACAAGCAAGCCATAGTAGATACGATACTTGGTGGATATGGGGAGGCCATAGATTCACCGATACAACGAAATATACTTGCCGAAGATGGCGCAATAGAGAGGCCGCATGGAGACAAGCAAGCGGCAGAAGAAATGCTAACAAAAGCCGGCTGGGCAAAAGATGAGAACGGCATTTTGATAAAAAAATCATCTAAGAGCCAAGAAACCACTAGACTTTCATTTGCTATCTCTACCGGAGATGCACCAGAACTTCGTACCGCAGCCGAAATGATCCAAAAAGACTTGCAGTCCATAGGTGCAGAAGTTGAGCTAAAAGTTTTTGAAACAGGAAACCTAAACCAAAATGTTATACGCCCGAGGTCTTACGATGCCCTTTTCTTTGGACAGGTGGTGAACAAGGGTTCGGATTTGTTTGCCTTCTGGCATTCATCTCAAAGAAATGACCCTGGATTAAATGTAGCTCAGTATGCAAACACCAAAGTAGACGACTTGCTGAATAAATCTTTAACAGAAAACAATACAGAAATCAGGAACGATTATTATAAACAAATAGAAGGTGAAATAAAAAAAGACATGCCCGCGATCTTTGTTTACTCTCCTCACTTTATTTACATAGTTAAAAAAAATTTATCAGGTTTTCATTTTGATAGTATAGTTGCTCCAAATGAGAGATTCCTATCTATCGCAGATTGGTATGTCGATACCGACAAAGTATGGAAAATCTTCGCGCCGAAACAGTAAGTAGGCAAAAATTATTACAAGTATTATAAACATGAATAAAAACAACAGAAAAGCGTTTTGGAGCGCTATCAAAACTCCAACAAAAACAGATAACGGAAACAATTCTCAGACACAGCAAGGAACTGCGCAATCAGCGCAGGGTCCGCGCCGTACATTTCACAGAAATGTACGGCGCCCTTCCTCGCAAGTTGGCACTCGTCCTGCGGGGGCTACACCGATGAAAAGGAGTAGTGTCGGAGGCGGACCAAGGCGCAGTATGTCTCGCCGTCGGCCAGAACGCTCCAAACAGACAGAATTTATACACACTAAAAGCAAAGAATCAACTTTGAACATACCTCCTGTAGAAGCAGGTAATATCCGCATCATACCGCTTGGAGGAGTAGAGGAAATCGGCAAGAATATGACTGCAATAGAAATCGGAGACGACATAATAGTTGTAGACGCGGGTATGCACTTCGCAACCGAAGAGACTCCAGGAGTAGACTACTCCATCCCAAACACTCGCTATCTGGAGGAACGTAAAGATAAAATCCGTGCGTTGATAATAACTCACGGACACCTAGACCACATCGGCGGCGTGCCGCTTGTGCTCTCACGCATAGGCAATCCGCCTGTGTATTCCCGCAACCTAACAGTGCTTATGATGAAGAAGCGCCAAACGGAATTCCCTCAGCTCCCTGCCCTGAATGCACACATCGTGGAGAAAGATCAAGTTATAACTTTGGGTAATGTTCGTGTACGATTCTGGGGAGTAACTCATACCATACCAGACTCTATGGGTGTCATAATTGAAACTCCTTACGGATGGATAGTGAACCCCGGAGACTACAAGCTGGACCAGATAGACGGCGTACCGACAGATTCTGAAGAAAAAGAATACAAGATATTTGATACAGCCAAGGTATTGCTTCTAATGACAGACTCTACAAACATAGAAAATGAGGGTTTTGCCCTTCCTGAAATAAAAGTACACCATGGACTAGAAAGACTGATAACCGAAAACAAAAATGGCCGCATCATAATCGCAGCTTTTGCTTCGCATATCTCTAGACTTATAAAAATCATAAATGTGGCCGAAGCACTTGGTAAAAAAGTAGTGCTGGAAGGGCGTTCTATGAAAAACAACATAGACATAGTCATCCAAGCAGGACTTATTGCCCCAAAGAAAGGTACTATCATTTCTGTAGACGAAATGGATCAATATCCACCAAACAAACTCATCGTACTTATGACCGGCGCACAAGGAGAAGAGTTTGCGGCATTAAATCGAGCCGCAAACAAAACTCATGCGAAATTCAAACTGCAAAAAGGAGACACTATTATTTTGTCTGCCTCAATAGTTCCAGGCAATGAACGTGCTGTCCAGCGCCTCAAGGACGGAATAGCACGGCAGGGTGTAAAAATAATTTCTTATAGAACAGCAGGAGAAGACTATGTGCATGCCACAGGCCACGGAAACAAGGAAGACATACGATGGCTACATAGAAAAATGAAAGAGCGCTTCTTTATACCTATACACGGACATCACTATCACCTACAGCTCCACAAACAGCTTGCAATGGAAACTGGTGTACCGGAAGAAAATATTGTCGTGCCAGACAACGGAAGTATTATTGAAATCACCGATGCCGGCACAAAAATCTCTGTACGCAAAGAAAAGGCACCATCTGCGCCGATGATAGTGGACGGAGCGTCCATTGGCGACGAGCAAAACGTAGTGATCCGCGACAGACAAATGCTTGCTCAAGACGGCATGTTTGTGATCATAGCAACCATTGACGCGAAGACAGGCAAACTACGCAAATCTCCAGATCTTGTTTCCAGAGGTTTTGTATACTTGAAAGAAAACCAAGAACTTCTGCGGCAAACTCGCATGATTATCAAAAAGATTGTGGAAGATGGAAAGTACAGCGTGAACCCTGCAAACTTTGACAACCTAAAGATTGCAATCGCTGAACAAGTGGAAAGATTCCTTTTCCAAAAAACTGCAAAAAGTCCACTGGTTATACCAGTACTACTCAGTGTCTAGATCAAAAATCCGCCGATGGCGGATTTTTGATCATAATTCACAGCCCATGAGAAGATTTTTGTATATAATGAAGAAATGAATAAAACAGCTAGGCGCTTGCGGCATATCTTGTATGGTATTTCATTTTTCTTTTCAATACACTTGGCTATAACCGCGTACATAAACTCTTCTTTTATGGAAAGGATTGTCGGACAGACGCAAACAGGTATACTGTATACTATAGCTGCAGTCTTTGGCATAGCAACAGTTTTCTACATGCCAAAAATTTTGAAAGAAGTCGGCGCCGGCATTGCCTCCATAGGTATGGCTTGTGTTCATATACTTTCCATATACTGGCTTATAGTCTCTGACATACCTTCTGTTATAGTACTAGCATTTGTGCTTTACCTTGTATCCAACTCTGCTATCATCTACCTGCTAGACATTTTCCTGCAAACAGAAACAGACCAGAAAGATGTCGGTGGAATTCGCGGCACGTACCTTACTATAACCAACCTTGCTTGGGTCATGTCTCCGCTTGTCGCAGGAGCGATATTGGCAGCAAGCGGGTACAGCATGCTTTACATCATAGGGCTTGTAGCAATGCTTCCTGTATTTTTCTTGCTGATACTTGTTACTAGACATTTCAAAGACCCTAAATACAAAATTTTCTCCGTTAAAAAAGTTCTAACGGAAACATATAAAAAGCGCGACATAGGCAGAATATGGATTGCGAATTTCGCGCTTCAATTCTTCTATGTTTGGATGGTTATATACACACCCATATACTTGCACCAAAACATGGGCATAGGCTGGGGGGATATTGGCATCATCTTTACCATTATGCTTTTGCCATTTGTCATCATCCAGTACCCGCTTGGCAAAGTAGCAGACAGAAAGTTTGGAGAGAAAGAACTTTTACTCGCAGGGTTTGCCATAATGGGAGCAGCAACATACGTCATGTCTACAATACAATCAAACTCTGTATTGGTCTGGGGAACAATACTTTTCATCACCCGTATTGGCGCAAGCATGATAGAAGTCATGTCTGAGACTTATTTCTTCAAACAAGTAAAACCGGACGACTCCGACCTGATAGGCTTCTTCAGAAACGCAGCGCCAATGGCGTATGTTGTCGCGCCGCTGGTAGCTACTTTACTTCTGTTTGTCATTCCTATAAACTTGCTATTTGTCGTGCTTTCCATAGTCGCCCTGGCTGGATTTTCAGCTGGCGCACGGATAAAAGACACGCTTTAAGTATATGGACTTCCCTATTCGTATAAACGCATATTTGGCTCAAAAAGGCCTTAGCACGCGCCGTGGCGCGGATAACTTGGTATCCGCAGGCAAAGTGCTTATAAACGGCAAAAAAGCCTCTCTAGGGACAAAAGTGAACGCTGGCGACAAAATAGAAATCAGAGGCAACATACAGACTAAAGCTCTTGTATATTATGCATACAACAAGCCGGCTGGCATCATAACAACTATGCCACAGAAGGGCGAGACTGATATTGTGGGAAAAACTAGATTTCCAACAAAAGTCTTCCCCGTTGGGCGCTTGGATAAAGACTCGCATGGACTTATAATCATGACAAATGACGGCAGGATCACAGACAGACTTCTAAATCCAAGCAAACTACACGAGAAAGAATACGTGGTGGAAACAGATACAGACTTCAATGATGCATTCCTAGACAAGCTCTCCCGAGGCGTAGAATTAGAAGATTACACTACAAAGAAAGCCATAACTCGCCGGAAAAATAGCAACACTTTTTATATTACACTAACTGAGGGCAAAAACAGGCAAATACGAAAGATGTGTCAAGTCTTTGGGAAAACTGTGACAGACTTGAAACGTATCCGCGTGATGAATATAAAACTTAGCTCACTTCCCGAAAGTTCTTGGCGAGAAATAAAAGGCAAGGAGCTTGCGGAGTTTTTGAAATCTTTGGGGTTATAGAAAAACCCTCCGTTTTTAGGCGGAGGGATATGATAAAACCGGAATAAACAATTCTCTAATCATCAACCACAACAAAAGTTTCTACAAAACTGAGCCAAATCGGCTTGCTAAAGTCTCTGTACTGAGGCTTGTAAGTATACTGGTCTCCTATTCTGCTTACCTTTGTGGGAAAAAGTAATTTAGTTTGTAGCTTGTCGCCTTTATTTAGAGCAAATGGCGGCAGTAAGCAATGGAAACTATCCAGTGACACTTGCGGTATAGCACACAGCTTAAGCAATGCACCGAACGTGAGCGGGTCAGCAATGTTGAGGTGCCTGCCTGCCAACATGTCTACTGCGTCATCCACAGCAAAGTCGCTGCCGACTATATGCGCACGCTCTGTTCTGCTCATCTTGTACAAAAGCTCTTCTGCGTTTTGCGGAAGGTCTTTTGTCAAGTACACAGGGTGAGGATCTTCGTCCATAAGCTGTTTCAGGCTTTCATTAACTTGCTTGAAGTAGTCTTCATCAATCTGTTTCGGATTGATATTTTTTGTGATTTGCTCTGGGAATTTTAGGCGCTTGACTGTGAGCTTGGTCAGCGTACCGGTTGGGTGTGCATCCATAAATTATTAAGTTTGAATTTGATTTGTATACAAGTGTATACCTGCTGTGGTAGATGTCAAGACTAAAACAAGTTCAAAAAGTCTACACAATAAGCATAATTTCCATTGGGATCGGGACCAAGAACCATTGATCCGCTACCGCCATCCCCCAGAACCTCATAGTAATTACCATTGGCAAGTGGAAAACTTTGGGATACAAAATCCCCCGCCAAAAGTTTACTTTTGGCGGGGGATTTTCTGACTTCCTACATCAGCACCTGATCTGTAAGTATGAAAGTTTGGTTTATATATACTAGCGTCAAAAGTATCACAAGCAATAACACTCCGTATATGACATGCTTTCTATTATCAGCTCTAAGTTCGTGCCCGATGTAAAAGACAAGACCAATAGCAACTATGGCCATCAATATTTTGTATGCATAGTCTACTATGCGCGGCTGATTCACAAACACACGCTGTAGAAATGTACTCTGATAAGCAGTATTTACTGGTGTATTTTGCGCAGTCTCCTCTTCTGCACCAGAAGAAACATCTTGCACAACTATGTTCTTTTCATCTTCTTGCAAGACTTGGTATTGTGGCGTTGGCGCAGTCTCTGTCACTTCCACAGGTTGCTCTACAGCCACAGGGGTTTCTTCTACTACTTCTATCTCTTCCCCTTTAACTTCAGACTTTATTTCTGGCTGAGTTCCTATGGCAGAAGCCAAAGTTTCTGTTGTAGCAGTTTTTGTGGTTGTGGTTTTCACAACAGCCACTTTTGCCTTCTTAGGCTTGCCAAACATCTGCACAACATAAGTTGTTTCGTGGCCATTGTACATGCCTTTATATGTGGCAATGCCGATCTCAGTAAAGTTTGTGTTCATTATATTCTCGCGGTGTTTTGGTGAAGCAAGCCAAGCCTGCTCTACAGACTCGGACTCTTGGAAGTCTATCGCCAAATTTTCCCCAGCATAAGAGAATGGGTAGTTCACTTCTTCAAACCAGTGCCACGGGGTCAGACCTTCTGGGCTGGTATGAGCAAAGTAACTCTTCTCCGCCATATCCTTTGCTTTCATTTCAGCGGCTTGAGTAAGCAAAGGACTGACAGTCAAAGTTGCCTCGCCATTTGAGAGGCGATCGCGGTTTGTAAGGTCTACCAAGACAGCAGACTCTACGTTACCAAGAATGTTCGTATACTTAACTACAAAGTGGCTACCAAAAGATGTAGCAAAAAGGAAAACTATCAGGAAAAGCGCGAGAAGCACAGAAGCTTCGCGGAAAATGTGGGACTTGTGATCATTGCCTTCGTGAGGCACTAGATAATCTTTCAAACCTTTTAACATACTGGTATTATAACATATAATTTATAAAAAATCAAGATGACAAAGTATCTACAAAATTCACATCATAGTTGTGGTTGGCATACCAAAGCAAAAGAATTGCGAGCAAAAGCAGCACTAGAAGCTTTACCAGCTTGCCTATTTCCACCTTGTAAGACTTCCTATTTGTATTGTATTTTTCTATGGACATATCATTGTGTTATCAAACGCGCCCGTACTACAAACCTATGGCTAGCAGTCCAAAGCGGGGTGCAAGTGTAAAGCGTAAGTATCGGGTCTGCTGTCGGGTCCTCTATCTCTATAGCTGTAGGCTCTACTGTATCTGTCTCATAAACTTCGTAAGTATAGAGCTTGCCTTGCCAAGCTACATATATTTTATCGCCATTTACAAGCTCAGGCAAATTATAAAAAGTGCTTGCCCTGTTACCACCTATAGTTGCATACCTGTGCGCCACCAGCACAGTGTTGCTACCTTTGTCTGGTGTACTACCACGCGGCCTGCGCCAGACATTTTCGTGCACTTGCTTCATGTTGTCCGCCTCTACGATTTTCCTATCCACCACAATAGACGGGATGATAAGGTGGTCATAAGACAAATCATAATCCGGCATAGACTCTGCTGCATTATATGTTGTATCGGCAAAAACATATTTTTCTGCCCAAAAGGAGAATTTAGGAATATATGGCAATATAATAACAAGCAGACAGATCGCGTAAATGATGTATTCAAGTATTTTATTTGTTCGTTTCAATGCAGAAAGTTTCTTGTCCAGCTTCATACTTGAATATTATACAACCAAAACAAAAACGAGCCTAGCGGCTCGTTTTTGAATTTGCATTTTTACAAATTTAGATAAACTTTTCCTTCCTAGTTACTACAATAGTCGCAATAGCAAGGAATACGGAAAGAATCATCGGGAAAGAAAGCGGAACACCTGTCTGTGCTAGAGATTCGCCAAGTACTTGGCCTGTCTCGCCTGCGCCACCTGCGCCATCTATTGGATCCGCGATGCTTGCACCAAGAACTGTAGGACTAGAAGTATCGGAAGGCAATATAACAGCACCTCCGCCCCCAGTACCTCCAGAACCTGAGCCGCCAGCACCATTTGTGCCTGATCCATTATCACCACCATCATCGTCAGAACAAGACTGTGGTTTTGCATAATATGTAGCAAAAGCATCGCCCTGTGAGCTTGTCCCCAAAGAGAAGTAAGACACCCCAGAGTTTAGATATACTTCATCGTCTGCATGATTCAAACCACCAAAACCAGAAGTGTCAAAACCGTTCTCGAGATGCATGGAGCCAGGACCATCTGTAATAGACGCAGCAGAAGTATTGAAGAATTCTATGTTACCTTCTGCGTGTTTAATATTGTTATTACTTTCATTGTTTTGTCCAAATATACCTGTCAAAAGACGTGCACCGCCAGCTTTTATACGCTGCACAGCAATACCTGGAACATTGAAGTATCCACTGCCATTAGTTCTGTTGTCTATTAAAGTGTTTGTGCCATCAAATATCATGAACCATGCTCCTTGTGGAATCACAAGTGCATTTGAATTTGTACCACCAACAAAGATATCAGAAGTAAGTGTGCCTACAGTATTTGTATCCGTAACATTTGTAACATTTACACGAGCGAATGCTTTTTCGGTACACTGCCCCTCAAACTGACATTGTGCTGTACAGCTTGCTGAACCATCACACTGTTCCCATGGCTGGTTTACAATGTTGTCGCCGCAGTAGGCACTGTAGTGAGAATCATCGTTGGTCACAGTACAAGTCTTGCTTTCGCCTACAGCCAAAGTTCCAGAACAGTCTGAACTCATAGAGCCTGTGTATCCACCGAAATCAGAAGATTCTGACACAGAGTAAGCACCTGCATTCACAGAGTAAGTAGTACCTGTTTCTGATCCAGCAAATGTATATGGACCAGAAGCAGAGTCAAGGTGCATAGTAAAGTCGCTAGCAACCTTGGAACCGTTATCGCTATCGTTTACAACATGCTTTACAACAGTTATCTCTGCACACTGTCCCGCGACTGGAGCATACTGAGTTTCAAACCCGTCAGAGTTGTGATTTGTTGTCATAGAGAACTCTGATACTCCTCCGTTCAAACGAACTTCATCGTTAGTGTCAGCATAACCGCCAAATCCTGTGCCGTTAAAGGCACCTTCTACTTTAGGATTATTAGTACCTGTAGTTTGACCAGTAGCAGAAGTATTAAAGAATTCAAGCTTTCCATCTACATGCTCCTTTGCACTGCTACTTGCGTATCCTCCATATATACCAAGGAATACTTCACCATTTCGGCGCTCTACAGCGAGTCCGGGAACATTTATGTAACCAGTTGACTGATCTGGGGAAACAGCAGAAGTGTCTACTATCGGGTTTACACCATCATGGATAAGGAACCATGTTCCAGAAGGAATTTTGTTTGCAACAGAACTTCCACCAACATATACGTCTGGTGTCATACCTGAAGCTCCTCCTAGGTTTGCCAC
This sequence comes from Minisyncoccia bacterium, assembly GCA_039809265.1. Classification (GTDB taxonomy): domain Bacteria; phylum Patescibacteriota; class Minisyncoccia; order Phycocordibacterales; family UBA9973; genus JBDHUR01. The sequence continues at coordinate 41,680 of JBDHUR010000002.1, read as the reverse complement.
ATTATCAATAGTGACTTTAGCAAAAGCTTTATCTACGCACTGCCCCTCAAACTGACATTGTGCTGTACAGCTTGCTGAACCATCACACTGTTCCCATGGCTGGTTTACAATGTTGTCGCCGCAGTAGGCAGGAGTTGCCGGAGGAACATAAGTATTTGTAACAGTACAATTTAGATCCTGATCTTTGTTTAGCGTAATTTCTCCATTCGCGTTACATGCACCAGAGAAAGAAGCTATGAAGTTTGGAAGATTTGTTTCTGTGACCGTATATACCCCCGCATCAAAAGTAGCAGGAATACCAGATACAACCGGAGTTCCACTTACGAACAATGGGAAGCTGGAAACAGGTTCATTGCTGTTTGCAACAACCTTTGTAACAGTGATAGTACCTTCATCCTTTCCATTACCCTTACAGTCAGTCGGGATGTAAGTAACATCGAGCTGGTATGTAAGACCTGCTGGATTTGATTCAGCACTTGCACCTGCTTGCGCCCAGTTCTTAACTTCAAAGTTTAGCGTATTGCCGCCTTCATTTAGGTAGTCCACAAGGTCCGTGCCGGCGTTTGAGATATCACCAGCGTAAGTATCTACTGCAGAGTAGTTATCTTCCAAGGCATCGGAAAATACATCTGTATTTGAATTTACGCTCACTTTGTAAGAGTTGTCGCTAGCTATCTGAAGTGTAGCTGCTTGTGCCACGCCAGGAATTACAAAATTCCTCTCAAAAGTTTGAGTTTGGTCGTTGGTTGGGTCTGATACGTTAAAAGAGTCCCATATCCACTGAGCCCCTGGAATAGTAATCCAGTTTGGGTGCACCCAAGTAGCTACAGCATTGTTCGAACCGCCTCCGTAAGTCTCTGAGCCATCGCTTTGGATAGTCAAAGTCTCTGCTGGGCATTGCTCCGCCTCACCCATATCAACACCGGATACCGAGGCGCCTAGAACTTCTTGACTAACTGCAGTAAGCTCTGGAATAGCAACATAATAACCCATCACAGGCTTTCCGTTTTCGTCAACGGCTTTGTCGCCTAGGGTTTCTTCTTTATTATTATCTTCGACCAGAACTTCATCTTTAGTCTGCGCCGGAGCAACTTCTTCAGTTGGCTTCTCAGGCTGACCTACAGGAAGCACTTCCACGCTTACAGCTGTGTCTACTACCGGCTCGCCTTCAGCGAAAGCACGCGGAGCAACAGCTGATGTCGGGAATATAACTGCAACTATCATGAGCACGCCAAGAAACTTTGAAAAAATATTCTTGCGAGCTGTAAAAAAAGTATACATAAGCCTTAATTTTTATACTAAACTTGTAATCTACAAATTGATTGTACCAATAATTCGACACTATTCTTAATAATCTTCGTATCATACACTTTTTAAAAGATTTGTCAAGCAAGTTAACCTCCCTACCCAAATATCCTTTTTATTTAAATAAAAAACAATGATAGAGAAAACCACACGAATAAGTAACCAATTTTATTTCATTAAGTTATCAACATATTATCAATATTTATGCTTAAAAACGAAAATTCTGATTTACTACGTACGAAATGTTTATATTTATAAAACAAAGAAATGTTATACAGCGAGCGTGCTAAGTACTAGTACTCCAAGTTTCCATACCGTCATCACATAGCATGCACAACATGCAAAGACATAGAAAATTTTAAAAATAAATCTATAAAAGATGTACTAACTAAAACCAAATAAATATCTAAAAAGTTTGTCGAGATTACTATACATTCGCTTGAATTTTTAAATCCTGCATAAAAAATAAGTATACAAAATACTAGCTAGACTTGCGTGGATTGGTAAATCTAGTTGGTGAATTAGCGCTGGTTATACTTGTTCTTTTTTTAAGGATTTTGAATAATTCTTCACCATTTATACTTGCTGTGCCCACAATCACACTTCTAGCTACACATACTGATAGGTAAAAATGTAAAAAATAATAATTCCTGCCCCGTAAAATACTTAAAAGATATCCACTTACATCATAGGCACTAAAAAGATATAATGCGAGTGGTTTTAATTATTAGAAGATTATCAATTTATTATTAAAATTATGCAAAAAAAATAACTCTACATTGATCATAATTGTGCTTTTATTAGCAATAATAGCTGTTTTAGGTTTTTTCACTTTCAATAAAAGTGGGACACAGCAAGACGCAGCGAGCATAAAAGCTGGAACAAGTGAAAATGGTGTGTCAAATAAACTTAACGAATATATAAATAATGAGTTTGCAAAAACTGGAATAAAAACAGTAGCAAATGTCCAGCCAATGAAAAACTCGGAAGACTTAGTAAAAATATTCTCTTCCATTGGAATCAAAAAATATGGCAGTTTAAGTGAAGCTATAATTGCAAATCAAAATAATCAAAGCAACGAAAAACCAGTTCATGTTGCTGATACATGTTATTTTTCTACCTTTGGTAACTGGTACGCTGGTGGTAGTTACCCACCAGGAACTACTGGAAACAGTTTTGGTGGTGACCCAGTATTTGGATGGTTTTGTTTTGAAGTTTGGATATAATAAACATCTAAAAACCCTACGCAACAAACGTAGGGTTTTTTAATTTTAGAACCGAGATCACCTCCGAGTATAAATAACAGCACCTAAAAGTGGTTTAACGTTGTCACCAAATTTAACTTGGGCAGCAAACCATTTGTCTGCATTATTTTCTCTGCTTACAAATACAAAGTATCCCACCTTGTCCTCTTTAACCAAAGAATCATTCACAGCAAACAAGTTTCCATATTCGCTAAGCAATCCATTTCTTGCTTGATCTTCTATTACGTTTTGAAGTTCAGCGCTTAAAATACCTTTCTCGTTTGAAAGTGAAGAGTAAACATATTGCCAATGTCCCGGGGGCACACGACTTATGGCAACAGCAGGTATAAATTCTCTAGATAATTGTAATGGCACACTATACTCTGAAGCCGGATTTTTGTTTAAACTCAGCCTTGCCTCGAGCATTTTATCAAAAATAACTTGCTGACTCCAAGCAGTCATTACAGGAGCGATGGCGACTAACGCCATGATGATAACTTTTCTCATTTTTATTTAATTTTGAATGTTTAATTTATCTACTTTTCAGGAGTTTATCACAAATACATAAGTTTGTCAACTACTTCTTTGTGGGTATTGCGCCTGGGTGCTTTGTGCTCCATGCATACAAAGCCACAGCTGTTGCATTGGAAGCATTTAATGATTCACACCTTGGGTGTATAGGTATAGCTACAAGCTTGTCACAAAGCTCTTTTGTTTTCTGTCTTATTCCTTCTCCTTCATTACCGATAATAAAAACAGTTGGCTCAGAAAAATTCTGTGCAGGTAATGGCTCACCACCTTCCCCTTCCAGACCATATATTCTAAATCCAGCGTCTTTAAGCTCTCGCACAGACTGGTTTATATTGCCTATCTTTACAAGCGGTATACGGAAAGCCATCCCAGCAGACACCTTTACTACAGCCCCAGTTATAGGAGATTGCTTATGCTCCGGCATTAGTACTCCAGCCAATCCAAAAGCCGCAGAGCTTCTAATGACAGCACCGACATTGTGCGGATCTTGAAGTTCGGACATAAGTATGAGACAAGTATCGTTTGTTACCTTCAATTCTTTCAAAAAATCTTTAAGTGATATGATCATCTGATCCATAGCTACCACACCGATAACACCTTGGTGTGTGCTACCGCCATCTATAGACTGCATTTTGTCCTTATCTAGCGGAGCTACAGGTATTCCAGACTTTGCAATCAAAACTCGGAGTTTTGGGTCTTCTTGTCTAGGAGAAAGATATATCTTGCGCAAAGACTTTGGTGCATGACGAAGAGCCTCGGAAACAGCGTGCTTTCCGTAAATATAGACTTTCTTCTCCGGCTTTTTCTTGTGCTTCATGTTAAGAAACTTTTTCAGCGATAACTTCTACCACTTCCTCTTCTACAACAACTTCCTCTTTCGCGTCTGCGTCACCGCTTGTAGTTGCATCAGCATTTTCTTTATCTGAAAATTTTGCAAACTCTTTGTAAAGCATAGCCTTGACTATATATGACATAGGACCAGTGAACAAAATACCGATGCCAAAAGCAATAATGCCTATGCAGCCAAACAGACCTATCAAGATAGTTTTCCAAACAAGCACCCAGCCGTGTCCATGTGTCATCTCCCAAGACTCTCTGACAGACTTCCGCGCACCATAACCTTTTGATACAGCAATGTAAGGAGCAAATACCAAGCGTCCAGCAACATATATACCAGGAATTACGAGAAGAATAAGCCCAACTAGCGTAAAGAAGCTAGTCAAAATCATGGTCTTGGCATAGTTCCACAGCTCTGGCAGCCTTGGTAACATAGTTTTACTGAAAGGCCTAAACTCGTGCCCGCCTATAAGTGCGAGTAATGATTTGATCCATGTGTAGCTCAGCACTAAACTAGCGACTATCGCAAGCATGAGTACGACGAAGCTGCCTTCTTTCTGCATCATGTATTGTGCTACAAAATAGACTAGCCCAAAGAGCACCATGGCACCGAAGTTTTTGCTATACAGTGGCCAAGATTTTTTAATATGTTCCGAAACGCTAAAATTGAATTTCATAAGATTTCAATAAATTAAACTAACAACCTTGCTATTATAACATAAAAAACAATTGATATTAATTATTCTACATGAACTGTTACGCCGACTTTTTCTTTCACTTTTAAGTACAGCACGGCAAAAGCACCGACTGCTACAAAGATGGATGCGATGACAAAAACATAATCATATGCCAATATCTGTGCTTTCAAAGAAACCAAAGACAAGTATGTACCTGCCTGACCTGGATCATTTAGTAAACTATGGTCAGCAATATTAGTAATATTTGTAGTTACTCTGTTCTTCAACAAAGTACCAAAAATCGCAATACCGAAAGCTCCCGCAACATTTCTTGCAAGCGCCAAAATGGAAGATGAGACACCTATTTCACTTGGGTCAACAACAGACGCAATTATATTTGTACGCTGCGCCATGCCAAAACCTAAACCAAATGCCATGATAGAAAGAGGTATGATGATATCAAGCGCGGTAGACTTTGGGTCTAGGAATGAAAACATAAAAATCCCTATAGCAGACACCAAAGTACTTGTAAATATAACGTAGCGCGGCTGAACTTTACCCGTCAATGAACCGCCTATCGGAGATGCAAGCATAAGCGCAGCAGCCATTGGCATGAACAAGTATCCGGACTCTGTAGCATTGTAGCCAAGGAATGTCTGAGCAAAAACCGGTATAAGAAAAAGTCCGCCCATCATACCCATGAATACAACAAAGTTATTTCCGAGCGTATTGACAAAAGCCGGTATCTTGAAAAACCGCAAATCTACAAGCGGCTCTGGTGCTTTATGCTCTACTTTTACAAATATATAAAAAAGCAAAAGCGTGACAAAATAACAAATGATAGCCGTTACCGAAGTCCACCCCCAGTCTGCACCTTTATCCAAAACAAGCACCAAAGCCGACAACGCGCCGCCTAAAGTTATCGCGCCCCACCAGTCAAAGAATTTTATCTTTTGCTCGGACTTGGACTCATTTATATATCGCATTGCCATGTAAACTCCAAGCAATCCTATAGGCAAGTTAACCAAAAAAACAGACCTCCAGCCGAAAATATCTATAAGTGGCCCACCGAGAAGCGGTCCAAAAACAGATGCCGCTGCGAAAGATGAAGACCATATACCAAGAGCTTGCGCGCGCTCTTTGCCCTCCTTAAAAGTCACGGCAATAATAGCCATCGCTGTCGGGTAGTCTGCAGAGCCAGCTATGGCTTGAATAACACGGAAAACTATCATTGAAGATAAATTCCATGCAAGACCGGCAAGAACTGAGCCAACTATAAACAAAGAAAAACCTAGAATATAAACGCGCTTCCTGCCCCAAGTGTCTCCGAGCTTTCCCCATATAGGCACAAAGATAGCATTGGCAAGTATGTATGCTGTCGCTATCCAGCCAGCAGCAGAAACAGTGATGTCAAATTCATTTATGATTTTAGGTAATGCAAGGTTGACGATAGTCTGATCCAAGCGCCCCAAAAACGTGCCCACAATAACAGTGAGCAATATCATCCAGCGCAAGTTATTGGAGCCGGATTTATTTTCCATGCTATTTTGTAATTATGGTAATCTTTGCAGACATGCCATCCTTCAACTCTGGGTACTGCTCGGTGTTGAAACGCACATACACATAGAACCTTTTAACTGGACGCTTGTCAGAGATAGAGTAAGCCAAGTTTGCGTCATTGGAAGTTTCTGCAACTTCGTCTACTATCCCATAATATTTTTTGCCGGAAAAAGCATCTACAGTAAAGATGACTTTCTGGCCTTGCTTCAAGTCACTCAAGCCTTTCGTCTCTTCCACAGAGCCTTGTACGCGCATTTTGTCTTTCACCACCACGGAAACTACGCTCTGCCCAGGGACATAGTAACCGCCAAGTATGTCTGGAACATTTGTGACAATACCCCCCTCTTTTGTAACTACTATATTAGAGCCGACAAGCGCTATCTGACTATTTGGACTTACTATGTCACCCTCCTTCACATAAAGCGCATTCAGAACTCCTGCAGCTGTAGAGGAAACAGAAACCTTTGGCGCATCTATTTCTGCATCTTCTACTTCTACTCTGCCGCTGTGCGAAGACCAAAACAGAAATCCTGCAAGCACTGCGACAACAGCTATGAAACCAAACAGGCTCTGCATCCAGGGTTTATTCTTAAATTTTGTTTCTTTGTTTTCTTCTTTCATATTTATTAGTTGTTAGATGTGTAAATTTCTATCGCCGGAGCATTTGGCACAGCTATCTGTCCTTCAGAGATGGATACCGCTCCAACAGTACCGGCAAATGGAGCAGCGATGACTGTGTTTGCATAGTTTGATTTTGCTATCTGTAAAGCACCGAGAGCATTTTGTACCTGAGCAGAGGCAGCAGACAAATCCTCACCTCTAGCGGGAGCCTGGCCAGAAACCAGCGCGGCTTTGGCTTGGTCCAGCGCTGCTGTTGCCTGAGCTATAACTTGCTCGCGTGTTTGCACAGCAGAGTTGTAAGCGTTTAGCGCGGACAGATACTTCACAGACTCCTTGTTTGGCAAGTTTACAGACCAAGTCGTGCCCAAACTATTTGCATTGCCTGTGTTTGAAAACTGGATAAAAAGACCCTTGGTGCCAAGCGGTACAGCGCGAGTATAGTTCATATCTGCAGTTCCATTTTCTAGCCCACTGTAAGAGAAATACCCGCCGCTTGTTGTAGCATAAGTAGTTACAACATACGAACCTTCGTCTGTGCCAGAGTATGTGCCCGAAATTATCGGAGCAGAAGCACTGACACCAGAAACAAGTACAGGAGTAAGGTCAGCATTGAGGAAGTTGCGGCGTGCATTTACCACCAATGTATCCTGCTGCTTTGTAGACTCGGAAAGAGCAACTTCTGCGGAAGCCACAGCTGAACGCATGACGTCCAGTTGCGGTGTAGTCGCGCCGTTTGAGATCTTCTGATAGTTTGCTTGCGCTGCTTGGTAAACTGCCTCTGCCTGTGTCAGAGCGCCGCGGGCATTGCCAGCATCCAAGGTTGCCAGCTCTTGCCCAGCGGAAACAGTGTCCCCCGTTTTTACAGAAACACTTGCGATACGTCCCCCAGAAAGAAAGCCAAGCGTGACAGAGCCGGAAGTTTGAGAAACGGTGTTACTTGGAATATCTTTTACTCCGTACTTTTCAAAAGCTTCCGCCAAAGCATTTTTACTGTGAATATACGAATATGTGCCTATGGCCAAGGCCAATACTGCAGATATGCCGATGACTTTTGCCGGCTGATTGAAGAATTTTACAACTGATTTTTTCATTTGGATTATTTTGAAATGATAATGCCGATAATGCGCTCTAGCGACTTTTTGTCACTTGCAGAAAGTTTGGAAAGCATACTGCTTAGAACTTTGGTTTTGCGGGCAGATATTTTTTCAAACGCTTTCTTGGCTTTGCTTGTAAACGAAACAGAGACCACCCTCCTGTCTGCCTTGCTCACTTCCCTCTTTACAAAGCCACGCTTTTCCATTTCCATAACTTGCGCAGTGACAGACGGCGGCGCGATCTTTAAATGCTCGGCAATCTCACGCATCGTACGAGTGCCAGACGGCCCCACGAAACCCAATATTTCTGCTTGAGAGAAAGTGATGTCTTGCTGTACTCCCTGTCTCCTGCAAGCTTCTACTATCTTCCTGCGGAATTCTAGCATGAGAGCACCGAGCTTTGTTTCTATAGATTTATTTTCCTTCATAATAAAACTTAGCTTACCTAATAATTAGATAAGCTAAGTATACTACCAGTGTATTTTGAAGTCAAGCTCTAGTCTGCCGAAACTTTTGTATCGTTATTTTTGACCAGCTAAAAAAATTACCAACTATTCATAATAATGGTCTCTTTCTAACACTTTAAAAACTGTGCTTTTCTACTTTTTAAAAATAATCAATCTCCAAAGTTATTGGCAACAATAGCCCACCTGTTTGTTTGCTTATCCAGCTTTAAATATACACTCTTGTTAACTGATGGCTGTGCGGTCATCGCCTCTCCTTCGCCTCGCTCTGCATAGTTCACCACTATAACATCTTTATGCCGAGCATCTTGACTTTTCTCCACTGTTTGTGGAGCAATTCTATCTCCAAGAAAATATCCATCAGTACCGACATAACCATTTTCTGTATTCAAGGCTCCCACTACATAATAAAATGTTCCACTACCTCCAGTCTGTGTAGTCAAAAGAAAAACGACATCCTCTTGTCCATCACTATTTATGTCAGACATAAATTCGTCGCCAAAATATTGAACTTTCATTTTTGAAGCAGAGTCTGGAGTCGCTTTAATTTCAGCAAAACCGTTTTTGAGAAGGATAGATTGTCCATCAATCTCATATGCAATATTTTTATAATCGTTATTGTCTTTGATTTCAATTATTTTTGTATTGTTCGTATTATTCGATAGACAATAGAACGCTATAGCTACGACAACTAAAATGATAACAATTGCCAGATATGCATACTTTTTATTCATATTCCTATCTTATCAGATTTTGCCAAAAAGGGACAGTAAAAATCCAAGATTCGCATTTTTTCAAAAATTTGCTACGGGACTAGGACTCGAACCTAGATTAACGGAGCCAGAACCCGTTGTCCTACCATTAGACGATCCCGTAAAACACCGCAAATATTGGGTAGAAGCCCAAAAGCGGATACATGCACTATACCACAAAACCAGATTTTTGCATCAGGTCAAAATTGCTTGACCAAGACGCACTTTTACAGTATTACACTATTACTTTCCAGCTTTCTTGCGGTGAGCAATGGCTGCTTTTATAAAAGCAGTAAAAAGCTTGTGCGGGTAAAGAGGGCGCGCAAGGAACTCTGGGTGGAACTGCGTGCCAAGAAAAAACGGATGTGCTTTTTTCGACAGCTCGGCAATCTCTGCCAAGGTGCGGTCTGGCGAAACACCAGAGAACACCATGCCTGCATCCTCCAAGTCTGGCACATAGTCGTTGTTCACTTCGTAGCGGTGGCGATGACGCTCTGAAATAGCATTTGTGCCGTAGGCAGAACGAGCTATGGTGCCGTCTTTTAGCACTGCTTTGCAAGCGCCAAGCCTCATGCTGCCACCATAGCGATTGTGCTTCAAATTATCCTTTTGGCTTTCCATAACGTTTATAATAAGGTGCGGCGAGTTTGGATTTATCTCGCGGGTAGTTGCATCCTTTATCCGAAGCACATTGCGCGCGTACTCTATGACCATAAGCTGCATGCCGTAGCAAATGCCAAAGTAAGGTATCTTCTTCTCGCGAACATAGCGGATAGCCATAAGTATGCCTTCCACTCCGCGTGAGCCGAAACCTCCTGGGACAAGCACACCATCATATTTAGAAAGCTCTTTGACCTTCTTTGGGTCTTTTTCAAACTCTACAGAGTTTATCCAGACAAGCTCCGGCTTTTTCTTCAAATGATAGCTGGAATATTTCAGGGCTTCTATAACAGAAAGATAAGCGTCAGAAAGTACAAAGTCGCCGGAATCAAAATATTTACCAATGACGGCTATACGTACAATGTCGCTGGAGTTGTGTACAGCTCTGGCAAAAGAGTTCCATAGCGCAATGTTTGGGCTAGATTTTGGTTTGCAAGTAGTTTCCAATATATCGCAGATCAAATCTGAAAGTTTTTCTTTTTCAAAATTTATCGGCACGTCATATATGCTATCCACATCCGGCGCAGATATCACCCTGTCTGCACCTATGTTACACATAAATGCAATTTTTTCTTTTCGCTTTTCATCCAGAGGCACGGTAGATCTGGCAATAATAATGTCTGGCTGTATACCCGAGCCATTCAATGTCCGCACTGCATACTGTGTGGGTTTGGTTTTCATTTCCCCTACTTTTGAAGGCACCGGCAAGTATGACACCATGACAAACAGCACGTCTTTCGGGTTGCGGATCTTTAGCATACGGGCAGCTTCCAGGAAAAGCACATTTTGGTACTCGCCTATAGTGCCGCCTATCTCTATGAGAGTGAGATCTGCATTTGCATCTTTTGTTGCCTTGGTTATCCTGTCTATAATCTCAAGCGGTACATGAGGCACCACTTCCACACACTTGCCGCCATACTCTAGGTTGCGCTCTTTTTCTATCACACTTTTGTACACCCTACCGGTAGTCATGTAGTTCGTGCGAGTAAGGGTGATGTTCAGAAAGCGTTCATAGTTACCCATGTCTTGGTCTGTCTCATCTCCGTCGTCCAAAACAAAAACCTCGCCGTGCTCGGTGGGGTTCATGGTGCCCGCATCTACGTTTATGTACGGGTCAATCTTTATAGCTGTCACATTTAGACCGCGGTCTTGAAGTATCTTGCCTATAGAGGACGAAGCGACACCTTTCCCTACTCCGGAAATCACCCCGCCAACCACGAAAATATACTTCGGTTTTTTGATCTGCGCCATAATGATTTATTTCTTAAGATACTTGCGTATTGCCAGCAAACTTGAAATGACCCCCAGCAAAACTCCGGAAACAAGAACTATAAGGAAAAGCTGCAAAAGATTTGAGAGATAGTATTCAAACATATTCATACCGAAAAAGTTTGCCAAATGATTGCCCATCCAAAGAGTAAACGGGTAGAATATGATCATAGTCACCACGGCACTTATCACCCCGCAGACCATGCCCTGCACTATGAATGGCCCACGTATCTGTTTGTTTGCAGCACCCACAAGGCGCATAATGCCGATTTCTTCGCGGGATATAAATATGGCTAGGCGGATAGTGTTGAAGGTAATGATAACAGAAATGACTACAAGTATAAGTGTCACAAGTAAACCTAGTATGCGCGCACCGTCTAGGATAGACGTCAGCCTATCTATCACTAGCTTATTCTGTCTGTAGTTTACTTTGTCTATCAGCCCCTTTCCATCTCCATCCGTCATACTAGTCTCTACAAACTTTGCAATGCTTTCGTATTGCATCGGGTCAACAGCCTTTACGTTGAGCGCTGCACCGAGCGGGTTGTCTTTCAGCTCGTCTAGCGCCTGTATAGTAAGGTAGTCACTGGAATATTTATCTTTGAACTTCGCGAGCGCTTCATCTGCAGACTCGTAAGACACAGAGGCAACTTCTGGCAACTGCTCCAGGGAAGACTTGTATGCCAATATTTTGTCTTCTGTAGCGGTAGTGGTCATGTATATGGTCACGTCCACTTTGTCTTTTATTTGTGTTAGAGAAAAGTTCAGTATAACTTGCAAGAAAACTATTGAGAGTATGACACACAAAGTGATAGTGGTCACCAAAACAGAAGCTAAAGACACAACACCATTTCTGGTAAAATTTTTGAAACCGGAACGTATGATGCGTTTTGTATCAAGGAATGACATAACAGGGAGTATTATATAACGTACTTACCTTCTTTGTCATCCCTGACAATACGACCTTTCTCTAGTGTAATAACGCGCTTGCCTACAGAGTCCACTACACCGCGGTTGTGAGTAGTCAGGATGACTGTGGTGCCAAGATCGTTTATCTTTTTTAAAATCTGCACAACTTCATAAGTATTTATCGGGTCCAAGTTCCCTGTTGGCTCGTCTGCAATTATGATCTCTGGCTGGTTTATGATTGCGCGTGCTATAGCGAGACGCTGACGCTCGCCACCAGACATCTGGTGCGGAAAATGGTGAGTCTTTGGAGTAAGGTCTACAAGCTCTAGCACATGCGGTACGTCGCTCCTTATCTCTTCATCACTTTTGCCGGCAGCTTCCATAGCAAAAGCTATATTTTCATATGCAGTCTTTGTCGGCAAAAGTTTGAAGTCTTGAAAAACAACGCCTATGCGCTTACGGAGTTTTGTTATATCTTTACTTGGCAGCTTATGTATATCTAAAGACTCAAAAAAAACTGTTCCGTCTGTCGGGCGCTCCTCTGCAAGTATAAGTTTGATCATGGTAGTCTTACCCGCACCAGAGTGGCCAACGAGCGAGACAAATTCGCCTGCATTTATAGTCAAATTTATATCTTCGAGCGAAATAGAATCTTCATCATATGCTTTTGTGACATTATTGAAATAAATCATTTTGGATAGCTTTTTAGCTTAACTAGCTTTTTCTGCTTGTAAAAATTCGTCTATTTCTCCATCTTCCAGCACGGCTTTCACATCTGCCGTCTCTACGCCTGTGCGATGGTCTTTAATCATCTTGTACGGATGCAAGACATAGGAACGAATCTGGTTACCCCATTCTATATCTGTCGTCTTGGAAATATACATCCCTTTTTCTTTTGCAAGCCGCTCGTCTTCTCTAAGCTTGTACAGCTTGCCAGCTAGAAGCTCTAGCGCCGCTTGGCGGTTGGCCTCTTGGGTACGCTCGCGGTCAGCATGAACAGAAAGGCCTGTCGGGATATGCACTACCCTAACTGCCGTCTCTCTTTTGTTCACATTTTGACCTCCGGCTCCGCCCGAGCGTGCGAACTCTATCTTGAGCTCGCTATCTGGAATGTCTTTCAGCTCTCCTTTTGTAAAATGTGGAATGACTTCAACTAAAGAAAATGAAGTCTGTCGCAGCTTCTTTGCATTGAACGGCGATATGCGGACAAGCCGGTGTACTCCCGACTCACCTTTTAGTATACCATATGCATCGCGTCCAGAAATCCCCACTGTGATATTCCTGTACCCGCCGTGGTCATTTTCATTTTTATGAATAACTGCAACACTAAAACCCGCCTTCGCGCAATACTTGTTGTACATATGGAAGAGCATTGCGGAAAAATCTTCCGAATCGTCTCCTCCAGCACCAGAGAATATGGTCATCACGGCGTTCCCTTTGTCATATTTTTCTGCACCCAAAAGCTCGTCCTTAAGCCTGTTCAATTCCTTTATAGTTTCCTGCGCTCGCGTTTTGTCTTCCCAAAAGTTGCCTTGGCTCATCTCCTCTTCCAGCTTTTTTATCTCTTCTTGTATATCTTTGCTATCTGCCATACGAGGCAATTATAGCATACAAAAGACGCCGTGCGGCGTCTTTTGTATGCGTATTATTTATTTTTTAAATTACTGATACACCGTCACTGGCAGTTGAGGCGGAGCGCAATTATTCTTTTCATCACTTTCATCCACCTGACCTATACCCCATGGAGCAAAAGCACTGGAACTAGAGTCTACACAAGCCCATAAATTCATGGGGCCCAAAAGCGTAGTCGTGCCAGAAAAAGGTATGTTGTATGGGAAGTAGGAATTTGTATGGAATGTATAAGTGTCTCCTGGGTTCAAAGTCATAGTGGTGCCGATGGTTTCAAACTTTATGCCTGTCTGATTAAACAGGAGGTTTGCTTTTGTTGGCGACTGAACCAAGGCAGATTTTGTAAGTACGTTGCAATCGTCCAATATACTGCAATATATGCCAAGATACATGGACATAGTAGCAGGCAGCACAGCAGGCGCATTGCCAATGTTTTTTATCGTTACATCCACAGGCACAGGCGGCTGCGGATTTATCATGGCAGATACAACCGAACCATAAGTCGGCATAGCTGGGTCAGAAACACTTCCAAGAGGAATATTCGTAGGAGCAGAGATAGAGTCTACGACGAGGTCAGGGGTACCTTGGTCTAATACGGCTACATCGTAAGGCACTATAAATTCACCATCGTTTACACCATAACTTCCCCATTGCAAAACAAAATTTCCATTAGGATCAAATTTTTGAACTCTTTGGGTATTATGATCTGTAACATAAGCATATCCAGACAGATCATTTATAATTCCACGCGGACTTGTAAATTGACCATTACCACTTCCTGCTGCACCAAATTGTGAAATGTAATTCCCATTCTGATCGAATTTTTGGACCCGTGTATTGTTAGAATCCGCAACATATATGTTATCCATAAGATCAATAGAAATTCCCCATGGATTTTGAAATTGTCCAATTCCAGTACCAGAAGTTCCCCATTGCATTACAAAATTTCCATTTTGATCAAATTTCTGCACAACATCATTATTAGAGTCTACAACATATACATACCCAAACGAGTCAATAGCCACTCCAGATGGAAATGGTGATGATACTCCTGCAATAGTCCACTGTAATAGAAAATTACCATTCTGATCAAATTTCTTTATTTGGTTATATGCGTCGCTAGCATAAACTTCTCCTAGTTTCCCAACTTCTACAGCCATAGGCCCAACAGTGTCTATCTGCATTAAATAATTACCAGCTAAATCAAATTTTTGAATACGATTATTACCAAGGTCAGTAACATAAACAAAACCGTTTACAGAATCAATGGCGATACCAAAAGGCTGATAAAATTCACCCTTACCCGACCCATGACTTCCCCACTTAAACTTAAAATTTCCGTTTTTATCAAATACTTGAACCCTATCATTACCTTTTGTGTCGATAACATAAACATCCCCGGGAGCTGGGGATGACACAGGAGAAACTGATGCAAGAGATTTTGCTGTAGAAATACCTTTGTTTGTAAAAACCTTACTGGTATCTTTAACACTATAAATCTGTTGACTTACAAAGTCAGCCACAGACTGAAGGCAAGATTTTTCGTCCCGACAAAGCGGATTTCTGATCACTTTCTCACCAATCGTTTCATCCTGAGACTTCAAGGTTGTGGCCTGATTTTGATCCATAATGTTGCCACGAAACACAAACCAACCCAAAACCAAAGCTGCTAGGAGCAGTACACAGTTTTTTATTTTGTCGTTGTTTATAAGATCATTCATTGGCTATATACTTAAAGATACAGCTAATACGAACATGTTGGGTAGTAAGTATTCGAGTGGAAATATTTTACATTTTGGCTTGAAAAAACAGTATTACCACCAGATATATTGCCACCTTGTATGCTAGTCCACACCAAGTTTTGAAGATTTGAATTCATCGCCACGCAGAACCCGGACCCAGCTGGGACAGTGACAGCCTTAAAATATATATCAAGCCAGTCGCCAGTCAAAGTATTAACATTAACGAAAGGTCTTCGAAGAGTAATGACTATATTTTGAACGCCGCTACCGGCGCTACCAAGCCCGACATAAGATACTGTGGATGGGATAATATTTCCAGTGCTTCTATCTTTTACATATGTACTATTTAAGTCAACAACAAGCCCTGGTGTTGTGGTTATCTGAAGAGGAAACGAATTCAAAGATACAGCACCCGCCCCGCCCCAGCCATAGATATTAAAGGCTTCCCCTAAAAAGTAACCTCCCTGCTGAGGCAATACGCCATAACCTCCTCCTCTATTTATGCCAAGACCGGAAATAGTATACATTATGTCGTTAGTAGCACGGTTACTTGATGGATCAAACGTATATGAACAACCGTTATCGCATATAGTTATCTTATTGCCATAGCTGTCCATACCTGTAACCTTGGTCATTTTTATGGAGATTTCTTTGCCTGAGAGAGAAGTAGTTGGCGTATAGGTAAAACCTAATTGGAAGTTGAAAACAGTCGGTATTTGTGACAACGATATAGAAACAGGCAATATAGCACTGCCATTGTTAAATGGCACAGTAGATCCGCCTCCGCTTATACTAACAACAGGATTTAGCCCTGGCGTAAATTTCAAATCCGTAAACTCTACCTGAGTTACCGTAAAGTTGTTTGGTGAAGTCAGTTCAAAATCTATTTTATTGGAGGTTGGATAATACGAATAAGCGCTAGTATACGACGGCGCACTAGCGTACTTTGTTACATTCACAGCTTTCAAAGGATACAATGGTGTGATAACTCCGCCGGAACCTGTAGAAGATCTATCCGTTGCACCGCCATCAGAAACAACTTTGCCTGTGCCAGATACATCTACAGCTTTTGCATTGCTTGTATCTATAGCTTTAGTTGCAACGTCAGACTTAAGAGCTGCTGCACCCTGGTTGGATAAACCACCGCGATAAAAGACCAACCCACCAAGAAGAACTATCGCCAAAATCAAAATACCGATCTTAAATTCATCTTTCATAAAAATTTAGGTTAGATTTTTAAAATTACTTATGGTTATATTCTAGCATTTTTACAATCGGCAATTTTCAAATCTTGTGGAAAACCTATATATAGTCAAACTCTACAAATACGTCTTTGTACTGGTCTATTGTGCGGTGAGCCTTTGTTTTAGAAATGGCAAACTCAGACCCTTGGTGGGCTATCTGGTTACGGACAGCATGAGCTTCGCGGGCATAGCCCAAAGTTTTAAAGCCGGCCTCCTCGGCATTTCGAAGTTTCTCGCCTATAGTTTCCCCTTCGTACCCTGCTTCGTCCAGCATTTCTTCCAATATCAAGTCTGCTTCTATGATAGCTAGCTTCCAGTCGGAAGGATTTTCAGACTCTATGTGCTTCTCTACTACTTGCCAGCGAGGATTTTTAGAAACTTCCGGCTCTTCTTGCATAGCCTCTATCGTATGGTGCACCTCATGATGTTCTTCTTCGCGCAATTTTAGTATGCCCATGATACTGTAGACGATGACTCCGATAAAGACAAGTACAAGTATTGCTGCCAAGATTTTAAGTAAAATGAAAAACCATCCGAAAGTGAAATTGCCTGAGCTGCTTGTCAGCCAGTCAAAGATGGATGCGATAAGGTTTACAATGCGAGAAAAAAGATATTCAAGATTGAACCAATGTATGCCTCCTGTTGGAGATTCCATACTTTCATTATCTCACATTTTCAAAAGCCTTTCCAACTTCAAAGAGTGAATCTTCCCTGAAATGCGGAGCCATAAACTGGATGGACATTGGAAGTCCGGTATTTGTATTGCCAGACGGCACTGCTATAGACGGAACTCCAGCCAAGTTTGCTGGTGCAGAAAAAATATCGCACAAGTACATGGCTACTGGGTCATCCATCTTCTCGCCAATCTTGAATGCCGGCGAAGGAACTGTTGGCGTAAGTATGTAGTCCACTTTTTTGAACGCTTCAGATATTTGCCGAGCAATCTTGTCGCGAAGTAAAACAGCCTTGTTGTAGTATGCATCATAGTATCCATGGGAAAGTACATATGTACCTAGAAGTATTCTGCGCCTAGCTTCCTTGCCAAAGCCGGTACCGCGACTCTTCATATACACTTCTAGCAAATTTTTACCATCTGCATGATACCCGTATCGTATGCCGTCAAAGCGGGAGAGATTTGTGGAAACTTCTGCCGGCATGATGATATAGTACACAGCTAAAGAATAATCTAAGTCTGGCATTTCTAGGTCTACTATCTCATACCCGATGCTTTTCAACTTCTCTAGAGAACTATTGAAGTTTGCTTCCACTTCTTTATCCAAGCCTTGCTTCAAGAAACTGCGCGGCACACCGATCTTTTTCCCGTCTTTATTACCGGTATTTACCAAACGCAAATCCTCTGGCACAGAAGTTGAATCCTGCGGATCATGTTTCGCAAGCACTTTGAAAATAATTTCGCTTTCAGAAACTGTTTTAGAAAAAGGCGCAGGCTGGTCCAGCGAGTTGCCCATAGCGATCAAACCATTTCTAGAAAGTGCACCGTATGTCGGCTTCAGCCCAACAAGCCCGCAAAATGCCGCCGGCTGGCGTACTGATCCACAAGTTTCTGTACCAAGAGCAACTAGCGCCATACCTCCTGCAACAGCCGCTGCTGAACCGCCTGAAGAACCTCCTGGGACACGAGAAGTATCTACGGGATTTTTCGTAATACCAAACGCAGAAGTCTGAGTAGAAGAGCCCATGGCAAACTCATCCATATTTGTCCTACCCAGAAATACAGCGCCGGCATCCTTCAAAAGTTTGATGACAGAAGCATCGTAAGTTGCAACATAGTTCTCTAGCATTTTAGAAGAAGCACTAGCGTGTTTGCCTTCTATCAAGATGTTGTCTTTTATCGCAAAAGGGATGCCCGTGAGCTCTGTGGCATTGCCAGATTTGATACGCAAATCAGCAATATCTGCCTGAGCCAAAACATCGTCAAAAACTTCAAGGTATGCATTTATGTCAATATTTTTCTCTTTTATCGCACCTAAGTATGCTTGTGCCAGCTCGCGAGCAGTATATTCGCCAGAGACCAAAGACTTTTGTGCTTTTTCTATTGTGAGATCAGAAAGATTTATCATGACAAGATCTGTTTTACTTTCAAAAATCCATTTTCTGTCTCTGGCATCTGCGCCAAAATCTTCTCTGTATATGCACCTCTTTGATTTATATTTCCATCTTCACGCAAGACATTCCTGACAGTCCCAACTTCCCTATCCACTCCGTCAATATCAGCATTTTTTATCTGATCTACATAGCCCAAAATAGACTGCATGTTCTCAAGGAATTCAGCCTTTTCTTCGTTTGACATCTCTATCCTTGCCAAACTAGATAGCTTGTTTACATCTTCCATAGTCATGAAGACATGGTAACATAAAAATACTTTAAAATAAAACCCTGTTAAAATGAGGTTCTATTTTAATAATAACTTATATGGACACAATTTCCGGCAAGATAAGTATTTGAGTAGTAAACAAAATTTGGACCACCATTACCAAAAATAAAACACATATATTTCCATTCGAGAGGGTCGCTAGTAATTTCAAAAAGATTGTTATCTTTAGCAAATTTTAAAAATACATCAGATAAAGTATTGTTTAATTTCTCGCTCTGTTCAAGATTGAGTTCATATTTTTTTGAATCAACTTTTGAGTCATAAGAACCAAACAACGTATCTGCCTGTTTTGACTCCAATGCTGCTCCTTGTTGGTCAGTAACATTAATCTTGCCAGGCAGGAAGAATGTACCCACTAGAAGACCTATTATTAAACATAGCACTGCAATAAGTAAACTACTATTGCTACTCTTTTTATTATTATTGTTTTCCATAACAAAATTATTAAAATGATAATTAAACAAAGACACAACCTAAGTGTACCCCCCCCCCCCCAGCGGATGGCAAGTGGAAAACTTTGGGATACAAAATCCCCCCGCCAAAAGTTTACTTTTGGCGGGGGGATTTTGTAGTGTTTATTTTTTAATATATTTCAAGTCAGTGGTTTTGATCCATCTTTAGCTTTCATGCCAGAGAGAGGTATAGTCACAGTAAAAGTTGTGCCCTGGTTTTCTTTTGATTCAAAAGATATTGTGCCGCCAGACTGCTCTACAATGTTTTTTATCACATACAGGCCAAGCCCGTTGCCATCTGTAACTTTATCTATTACATTGCTTGCACGGTAAAGTTTGGTAAACATTTTGCCTTGATCCGCGTCTGGAATACCATATCCGTTGTCCTTCACTTTTATCACCAAATCTGCATTTTCTACAGAAAGTTCTACCTCTATCACGCCATTATCTGGAGTATACTTTATGGCATTTGTCAGCAAGTTTTGGATAACCATGCGGGAAAGTGTCGGATCCGCAGAGATAACAGGCAAACTCGCATCTATCTTCTTCACAAACTTTTGCTTTTTCGCTTCTATACTCTGCCGTAGTTCTGTTTCCAAACTTTCCACAATATCCTTAAAATCTGTCGGCACTGGGTTTACTTGGAAAGTACCCAAGTCTACGCGAGAAACATTCAGAAGATCGTTCACCAACGCCACCATGCGCTTGTTGCTCTCATAGATCTGTGAAATATAAGATTTCTGATCTTCATTTATTTCCCCCGCGTCTCCGTCTAAAAGCATTTCTGCGTACCAGCCAATGGTAGACAAAGGTGTCCGCAGCTGGTGTGCCGCCAATGAGACAAATTCAGTCTTTGCCCTATCCACGGCTTTTTCGCCGGAGATGTTGCGAAACATTACAATACCAGCAATACCGAGCGTAGCATCACGCCCAAGAAAAGATGTAGCTGAAAGAACTACAGGTAATTCATTTTTCAGAGCATCTTTTTCTTTTATAGAAATATTATTATACGGGTACAATCGCACTATGGTCTGCCCAGAGAGAGCTTGATATATAGGGGACTCTTCTTTGGCAAGCATTTGTCCATTCTTATAAAGCGGCATCACATCAAAGACAGACTTGCCCTTTGCATCGCCCTCGGCAACGCGAAGCATGATAGAAGCAGCCTGGTTCATAAGCACTACATTGTACTCGGCATCCACGCCAACAAGCCCTTCTGTCATAGAAGAGAAAATCACATTTGTCTTGCGTTCTTCGCGAGCTAGAGATTCCTCCAGAGTTTGCACACGGCTCGCAAGATCTTCAATTTTCCTGCCGTGCTCGCTGTCCATATAAAATCTAATTATCTTGTCACTGTTATAGTTGCGCCGTTTTCAGCATTTGGAGCAGAAACAGTTATGCGTCCATTTACGGTTTTCACAATCCTGTACCCAACACCATTTGGGTTTGTGGCATTTGGGTCAGATGGTATAGCAGTCAAATACTTTTCATTGGTTGTAAGAACCGAAAGGTCTACAAGCCCAGAGCAAGATGTGTTTACTGTCTTGCAAATTTCCATCTCTGATGTAGAAATGTTTGCAGGCAAAATATTGTTGTCTATAGTGTACTGATAAACTGCATTCAAGATAGTGTTCACATCCGCACGACGCTGTGTGTTCCTAGTGTCGCCCAGCTGCTTCTGTGGATTGATAGCTATAATCACAATTCCCGCCAAGATAGCGATGGCTGCAACCACCAGCAAAATTTCTATAAGAGTAAAACCTTTTTTTTTATTCATAAAAAATTTATAAAATTAACTTTCGACTTCTTGCCACGACACGACGTCTATCGTGGGATTTATATTTGTAATGTTTACAAATTCCCTCCTTACTACATCACCGACTTTGCCTTCCGTGACTATATTTCTGTCTGTACCACCCAGATTGACTACATTATAAGTACAAGTTCCTGATCCAAAAGTGAGTCCACCTGTACCAGAGAAATATGTCTGCTCGCGTATTTTCTGCAAACCTTCCTCAGCACATGCGTGCGACAAGGCTTGTGCTTGGTTTGACTGAATGAACATAAGGCTGTTTTGTGTTGTGATAGTACCAGTCAAAAGTATGGAAACTGTCACAGCTATGGCCACTGCGCCAACAATGATAACAGAGAGCAAAGTCACGTACCCTCTGCCGGTATTATACCAAGGATTGTTAAACTCTGGATTTAGTCTATTGTGCATAACTTTTAACATTATCGCAAAGCTGCTGAAGTTGTAAACGACCGCGAGAATGAATACTCCGATCTGCCTGTTTGATTTACATAAGAAACAACAAAGCTGATCTTTATAATACCAGGTGTACCCCTGATGGAAAGGTTTTGAAAATTCAATTTGCCTACTGAAACTTTGTTATTTGTAAGCGCAACTGGCTTATCATCTCCTTCCTGCACCTGCAATACACCCTCAGATAGACTAAAAGTTACAGGAGATACAGTTGGCGGAAAGTTTGTTAAAGTTAAAGACTCTGTGCTGTCGAACTGTGCCGCGGGTGTAACAGTTGTAGCCTCTAAACCTACTGCTGTCATAACTGCCATAGCTGCACTGCGTGAAGATATTTCTATTGTCTCTGCGTTCGCTATAGTCCTAGCGATGTATTCCATTGCTAGCTGACCATTTGAGTCTACTTCTCTTATGACCTGATTTTTTATCCTAGCTTCCAAAACGAACTGGATGAATACAGAAGATGCAGTAAGTATGATAGCCGTCAATGAAAGATAAAGCAGAAGTTCAACCAATGTAAAACCTTTTTGTAATTGTGCTCTTTGTTTTGTCATATTATTATTGAGGTTTGAAGACAGAAAATTCTTGGGCAGTTGCCGACCCGCCAGCAAAAACTCTGTCTTTATCCGGATCGTAAGCTATACCACGAATACTTGTATTGCCTGTAATATTATACTTGCCAAGTATAACTGGCGCGGCTGGGTCTGTGATATCTGCAATCTTAAACTCAAAAGCACTTTCATCTGTGCCAAGGAATACATACTTGCCGGAATTACCCAGATCTAGAGCTATATCATTTATAGCACTTGTAGCTGAAACAGCACCCAGCAGAGAAGGCGAGGTCGGATTTGCCACAGAAACAACTTGCAATTTTGAACCTTGCCCAACCAATAGAGTATCTCCGTATATTGATATAGCCTTGGCATCGTCATTTGTCGGCAAATTTAAACTGCCAGCAAATATTGGCGCAGCAGGATTTGTAATATCTATAACTTGAATCTCCTGAGAATTATGTTCTGAGGCAACATAAGCGTAGTTACTAGAAACCACAACTTCAAAACCCATAGCACTGTTTAGTCCGGTAGTGCCAAGTAGTGCGGGCGCAAGCGGGTTTGAAACATCTACAATACAAAATCCTTGACCTGCATTCACAGTCCCTACAAGGTAAGCCTTGCCACCCGTCACATACACACCTTGAGCAGATAAGGACCCTGGGGCATTGAAGCTCGCTACGATAGACGGCGCAGATGGATTGGAAATATCTACAATGTTTAGCTCTGCACTGCTGTTTGAGCTTGTAACATATGCATAGTTTCCATCTATAAAGACATTGATCGGTATGGAAGGTATTGTCAGACTGCCAACAACTGTAGGCGATGTAGTATCCGAAACGTCTATCACAAAAAAGTTTGGTGAAGCCGAACCAGCTCTTGTAGCGTATACATAGTTACCTGAGACTTGAAGTTTTCCTAGGTAATATTGCGTACCTGGTATATCCAAGAACCCTTCCAGAAAAGGTGCCGCCCAATCTCCCAGTCCAAGCTTCTGCCAATATGTAAGATATGTAACCAAAGAAACTCGACCGTTTCGCTGGCCATTTTGCTGCCAGGTCACAGTTGAGTTAACCATCTTTCTGTTTTGATCTACGGTTGATATAGTTACATTCCGAGTAAAAATATCATTGGCGTCGGAAGACCCAGAAAAAGACCAATGGTCGGCAGAAGAAGACAAACCGAAAGTCCCGTCAGAAAGATTTGCAAAGTCTGCATCGCGTATATTGCGTACTGCTTCCAATCCTTCTTCCGCTAAATACACGGCCTTAGCTCTATTGCCGGAAAGTGCGGTAGACTCTTGCCCGTACAAATACGACCCAACCACAGCCATAGCAAGCAACGCAAAAACCGCTGAAGCAAGTAAAGCTTCCACCAAAGAAAAACCTTTTTTATATTCAATATGATATTGTGCCTTTTTCATTTATTGTTATTGTCCTGGTTTCATTGCTGTATGAAGTAAGAACTATTGGCTTAAGATCTGTAGTGAAAGGAACTCCGCTAACACGCCGAAAACTTATGTTGTTCATTCCGCTTGGAGTTATCCCTTTTGGGATTTCTATAGACTCGTCATACGAAGTATCCCGCAATCCAAAAGTGATGCCTTTATAAATCACAACTTGGTCTGGCAAGATGCGTACACTCCACCAGTCTCCGGCTTTGTCAGCCTGGGAAAATATCATGGCTCGGCGCAGACTTTGCACTACGTTGCTTGTGGTAATATCCAAATTATTCCTTGTCTGAAATTGCTGATATACAGGTATGGAGATAGCAGTTATAAGAGCAATAACAGCAATAGACAAAAGCATCTCCACCATTGTAAAACCACGAGACATTACGATGTTTGCAGTCCGCCTATCAAGCTATAGATAGGCAAGATCACAGCTAAAGCTAGGCCAACTACACCAAGCCAGACGATAACAAGTAGAACTGGTTCCAATATGACAGACAAGTCTTTTGTTGTTGTCTCTATCTTTTGTTCATAAGTTTTTCCGATCTCAAGCAAAGTATTTGGGAGAGTGCCGGACATTTCTGCTGTAGATACAAGCTGTTTGACAGAAGTCGGTACTATGCGCTCTACACCCTTGTATGAAGCAAAACTGTCTCTGAAAGAATTCCCTTCTGAAATACTACACACCAGATACGTATAAAGCTTTTTGTAATGCGGGAAAGTAGTAGCATCTTTCAGGCATAATAACGCATCTGTGACCGGTAAGCCGGCGTCAAGCAAAGTACCAAGCAAGTAGCCAAACCTTGAAAGCTCTACCTCCTGTATAAGGCGCTTTATGGCTGGCAGACAAAAAAGTATGTACTGACCAATGAATTTCGTTTTGCGAAAAAAGAATACAAAATAAAAAAATAAAACAACAGCCAAAATAGCCAGCGGCACAAACACTGACCCGTGGACTTTCAAAAATTCCCCCGCGGATATCAAAAGTTTAGTCAAAAATGGAAGCTTCAAATGAAGCTGTGAAAATATGCTTGCCAGCTTCGGCAAAATAAACCAAGATATTCCGATACCAATAACAGCTGCCAGCCCAAGCACAAAAACTGGATACACCATAGCGGAACGGATCTTGGAGCGAAAAACCCTATTCTTGGCTTCTTCTAGTCCTGCCACCTTCAAGTTTTCTGCCAGCTTGCCGGAAGACTCTCCTATATTTATGAGAGACACAACATGGTCTGGGAAAAGTTCTGTTTTAGCTAAGGCATCAGAAAGTTTTGAACCAGCATCTACTTCCTCCCGCACGAAAGCAAGTATTTTTTTCATGGCAGAGCTTTTTGCATCGTGTTCAAGCGTCGCCAAAGCATCCGAGACACTCATGCCAGACCCAGCCAATGAACCCAAGTTTTCAATAAAAAAATCCTTGTCGGAACCTATACCGAAATGAGAGAAAGATATTTTGTCATTCTTGTTTTGTTTGGCATCTTTTTTCATTTAGTTTTTTTTCTTCTACTTACAGAGTCTTCTATAGGCTCTGCCACACGCAAAAGTTCTTCTATTGTCGTAACGCCATTTTTTACTTTCTCTATACCATCTTCAAAAAGAGACTTTGAGCCTTGTTTCTCGGCAAGCGCCCAAACTTCCTGAGTAGACGGAGATTTCAAGACCAAATCCTTCATCTCCTGGGTCATAGTTATAAATTCAAAAATTGCTGTTCGGCCTTTGTATCCAGTGCCTCCGCAGATGTTGCAGCCCTTGCCTTTGTATATTGTAAATTTCTTGCCGATATATTTCTCTACGACATTTGTGCTTGGCATATCTTTTGGCAATTTTGTTACGCTGTAGCGGCAAGCATTGCAGATCTTGCGTACTAAACGCTGAGCTATGACCAGCTCTATAGTAGAAGACAGCAGAAACGGCTCGGCACCCATTGTCAGAAGTCGCGGCACAGCAGTCGCAGCATTGTTGGCGTGGAAAGTAGACAAGAGTAAATGCCCGGTCAAAGCAGCGTTTACAGAAATGTCTACCGTTTCCTGGTCACGGATTTCTCCCACAAGTATTATGTCCGGATCTTGCCGCACAATCGAACGAAGACCCCTAGCAAATGTCAGGTCGGTTGCTGGATTTACTTGTATTTGGTTTATACCGGCAATTTTGTACTCTACCGGATCTTCTATGGTTGTAATGTTTGTATAGGGAGTATTCAAGATTTTAAGCAAAGAATAGAGGGTGGTCGTTTTACCAGAGCCTGTGGGACCGGTGACCAAAATCATCCCGAACGGCTTTTGTGCTGCTGTCTCAAGCATCTTTTGATTTACAGTAGACAGACCAAGTTCAGCAAGATTTAGACCTTCTATATAGGAGGAAAGTAAACGCAAAACTATTTTCTCCCCTTCTACAGTAGGCACGATAGAAGTACGTAAGTCTACCACTACGCCATCCTTCTCGTACCTCATAGATCCATCCTGCGTAGCCAAATGTTCATCTATCCTTAGGCGACTTTCCACTTTTATGCGATTGGTAATGGTGCCATAATGCTCTTTTGGTATTTTACCTGCATCTTGTAATACCCCGTCTACACGAAAACGCACAACAACTTTGTCTCTCTGCGGTTCAAGATGTATATCCGAGGCACGGAAAGAAAGCGCATCTTCAATAATCTCTTCTATTATAGAAGGCGCAATACGTTTCTCATTTTGAATAATTTTTGAAAAACCGGTATCCAGCTGCTTGTGATTCAAGGAAAGAGCGTGGGTAATATCGTCAGGCATAGCGAAAACGAATTCTATCTTTTTCTTACCAAAAATAGGTTCCAGATCTTTCGCTAAGTTGCCTTTCGTTGGATCGTCCGTTGCAACTTTTACCTTTTTCTCATTACCACTAACATACACCACGCGCAAATGCTCTGCTAGGTCAGCAGGGATTTTCTCCATATCAGAATCGAGCGGCGGTCTTGCCGAAAGGTCTGCAAAGCCGACTTTCATAGACTCTGCCACGGCCTGCCCCAGGATAGCATGGTTCAAGATACCTTCAGAAAAAAGATACTCCACAAGAGTTGCATTGTGCGCTTTAGTAAAGTCTGCCGCGCGCGCCAAATCAGTATCGGTCACATAGTGGCCGTCTTGCAAAATCTTTTTTATTGTTTGCTCGTCAAATGTCATGATTGGCAAAATGAAAAAAGCGGTGGTATTTTATTTAAAGAAAGTGCGGACGTGTTCTACGATAGTAGAAATCGGAGTGTCTGATTTTATATAAAAACCTTTCGCCCCCAAAGATGAAGCACGTTTTTCGTCTTCTTCTTGGCTTAGGTTGGACAAAATAATAACTGGGGTTTTTACCCCCTTCTTCTTCAGCTCTTCCAGCAAAGAAAAGCCATCCATCTTTGGCATGATGAGATCGGACAGTATGAGATCGTATTTCTCTTTGGACAAGATTTCTAGTGCTTCCTCGCCGTTGCCTGCTTGGTGAGCATCAAAACCCTCATGCGTTAGCTTGAGCTCCAGCGCATGCGCCATGGGCTTCTCGTCCTCTACGATCAAAATTTTCTTTTTCTCGGCTGACATACGGGTACATTATAGCACCCATATATACTAAAACATACAAAAAGTGTGTTGATAAATTATGCTTCCGCAAGTTCCTTTTGTCTCCTGGAAACAGTGCAATATTCTGGGCACTTGTGCTTGCCGCCAGCTGCTGTGACACAGTCTTTGCAGATTATAAAATGTCTGTGGCAATCTTTTTCTTCGCAGTTTACATAGTTCTCTGATGGCAGCCCGCACGACTCACACACGCCTATGACTTGGTGTTTTGGATCATCGGTATAAAAACCCATCATCACGCGACGGTCAAAAACGTAGAGCTTCCCCAAGAAATCTTCGTTTGGGTATTTTTCCATGTAGGAAACTATACCTCCGTCCAGCTGGTACACATGGTTGAAACCTTGAGTTATAAGAAAACCGGAAGCTTTTTCACACCTCACCCCGCCAGTACAAACAGTTACCACAACTTTATCTTTCAGATGAGATATTGACTCCACATATTTCGGCAAGTCTCGGAAGTTGTCCATAGGCGGACAAATAGAACCTGCAAAGTGTCCAACCTTATGCTCGTAAGCATTGCGCATGTCAATGATATAAAAATCTTTTTTTTCTTTTATCCACTGATGTAATTCTTCTGGTTTCAAATGAACACCTGTAGTCTCATTCGGATCCACGTCACACACACCAAGATGAAGTGAGACTATTTCTGGACGAACTTTTATAGACAGCTTTGGAAATGCGTCTCCCATGCCAATACTTCTTTTGAAATGAATATTCAAAAAACGCGGATCTTTTTCCAGCTCTTCTATATATTTTTCTGTATCCATCTTCTTGCCCTCTAGCGTAAAATTTATACCCTCTTTTGCAACTATCAGCCTGCCTTTGAAACCGTACTTCTCGCAAAGCGCGCGCTGCCAAGCCATGACAGCCTCCGGGTCATCTATACGGACATATTTATAGAAAAGCAATATTTGATATTCGCTGTTTAACATATTTTCCATAAAATGCATATTACATTTTTTATCGCTGATTTTCAACCGATAAAAGCTGTGCACATTGACACTTGTATTCTAGTGGTATAATTAAGTAGGTTCTTATTATTAGCTTATTTTATATGTATATGCAAAAACTAACTTGGGTTCTAGTCATAATAGGTGGCCTAAACTGGCTTCTTGTTGGCTTGGTGGGATGGGACATAGGGATGCTTTTTGGAGGTAGTGGCGCCATGATCTCAAAGATCATATACGTCCTGGTTGGAGTATCTGCTATCTACCAAATTTTTGCCGGCAGAAAATCTTCCGGCATGGGCGGACACATGTAACATGGATGCAGAAAAAACAAAGCCTCGCTTGAAGCGAGGCTTTGTTTTTGTATGATATAGTAAAGATATGAAAAAAATCTACATTATTCTTAGCATATCCGCAATTCTTTTGCTGTGCGCCGGATATGTTACAGGGTTTATAGACAATGGACCAAAGACTTCGAAGAAGTAAATTTAGATTTTATCTGTATTCAAAAAGTACTTCTTTAAAATTTTTAATCTTGCCGGTTTTTCTGTCTACTTGAATACCTTCTTCTTTATACAGCTTCAGCCGCTTGCTTCGGTATTTATTGTTTAGCCAAACCTTTCCGCCGGCATAAACTATCCGGTGAAATGGAATATTTTTAACACCAGCATTATACGCTTTTGCCAAAATGGAGGTAATGCTCTGGCTCGCCATACCTCCTGAACCGCAGGCTCGCGCTATGGCACCATAAGTAGTAACCCGACCTTTTGGGATAACCAGTGCAGCTTCCACAACTCTTTGGGGAAAAGTTTTCATGTCTTTCATTATAGCAAGATTTTCTAGACTTGATTTTTTGTCTTTTACATGTTAAAATGCAGGAAACTAAAAATATATAATTATGGCAGATAAAGAAATAGAGAGATCCACGAAGGTACTGGAAGAATTAGATAAAATGATAATATAAATAAACAGCAAATACAACAGACGCATCTGTTGTATTTTTATTTATACATCTCTGCCATTTTGCAATATGGACATTCGGTGGCAGATGAACCCCAAGATTTGAAATTGCATTTACGCTCTGTCCAGTCGCCATTTCGAATAGACGCATCATAGTCTCTAATATCTTGAACCAAAAGCCCTACATGCTCGGCAGATATATGCGTCTCGTACAAAGCTTTTTTCGTATCCTTTTCTTCTACGAAATACAAACGCGACTTCCCTACTTTGCTTTTCCATCCTGTAGAATTGGTGAGTAAATATGTGTACATAGCTAGCTGGCGAAAGTATGACGAAAGCCTGCCTTCTTCATCCAGCCTTTCTATTTCATTCGCATTTTTTACCTTACCGGTCTTAAAGTCTGTCACCCTCAGTTCCAGAGACTTATCTGTCTCTACTAAATCTATTTTCCCAGTTATTAAAATATCAGGAATTGCAGGATCTTTGTACGAAAGCGGTTTTTCTGACTGACTATCTTCAAAAATCGATGGGATAAATTCATCTACAAAACGCAAGGCTACCGCTTTTGCTTCACGGCTCCACCTCTTGATATTATTTTCATCCAGCACATGCAACTTGCGTATATGTTCTGTAATAGATGTATCTATTCTGTTTGTATTTCTTTTTTTCTTATCTTTCACTATATCTTCTATAACCCCGTGGACAAGAGAGCCGAAAATCAGACTTTCAGACATAGGTTCTGGTATTTGCAAAAAAGAACGGAAATACCATTTCCATGGGCATTCAAAAAATGTATTTAGCATGGTAACAGAAACTTTTTTCTTATGGTATTCTTTTGCGACCAGTTGACAAAGATCTTCTTTTGTTACCACCTGCGGCACAGCATCTCTATTTATATAATTTTTATTTTCAAAAATTTCTTTACTGTCCCAAGAACCGTCACTGAACTCAAATGTTCCTTCCGGCAACTCGTCCACAATCCTTGCCAAAGTGTTCTCCCTGCCTGAATCAGAAAAACTCGCGTACGATAGTACGCAAAACTTTTTAGCGCGAGTTATGGCAACATACAGCTCTCTTTTTGCAACATCTTCATTTTTTTCCTCAACTTTTTCTTCGAGTTTTTTCGGCAAAGAAAAACCCATGCGTTTGCCTAACATCAGCGAGCGTTCAGACATATGCGCCACCCATACGCACTCAAACTCAAGACCCTTGGAGCCATGAAGTGTCATAACCCGAACACCGCGCTCGACGCCAAAAGCGGCAAGAGGTATGTCCTGACCATATTCCTGCATCCTGTGTAGCATTTCAAGCATATCAGCTAGTTTTGTATGCGGGTTTTTTTCTTCCATAGATATCGCGACATGAAGCAATGAACGTACTACTTCTACACTGTGTACATAGGAATTATGGTCCAAAGTTTTATCTAGTAGAAAATCATTACCAACTTGTTGTAGGATGTCATACAAACTTTTTCCTTTTATACCCAAAACAGTTTGCTCCAATTTCTTGCCCCAAGAATATACCGGGTTGGCCTCTGCTAAAAGTCCGTCTTTTCTCCCCTCAGAGACCAGCTCTCTGACAGACAAATCTCTGGTATACACTCTATGCAAAAATTCATGTGCAGAAAGTACTGGTACACCAGAAACTTCGTCCAGTAAAGACTCTGCTATTGCTATAGATGCAAAAGGATTGCTGACTATCTGCAAAACCAAGTATATGGAACGAAATTCCTTTGTTTCAAAAAGCTTTAAAGACTGCCCGCCTGAGGCAGGTATGCCCATGCTAGAGAGTATTTTCAATGCACTCCTGACTTGGTGATTTTTTGGTACAAGCAGCGCACATTCTTCTGGGGCAATACCGCCGGAAATTTTTTCCATGAAAAAATTTCCGGCTCTCAAAATCTCATCCCGCGGATATTCCGCTTTCAAAAGCACTACTGGATGTTTCTCATCGCTTTGGCTATTTAGCTTCCCTTGCGCCATTTTACTTTGCAAAAGAGCATCTGCTGCATCAAGTATGATCTGTGTAGAACGATAATTTTCCGTCAAAGTTATCAACTTTGTCCCGCGAAATATCCTCGCAAAATCTTCAAAATAAGAAATGTGCGCCCCGCCAAAGCCGTATATAAGCTGTCTGTCATCTCCGACTGCAAAAATATTCGGCTTTTCTACATCACCCCAAACAGCTTTTAGGAAAGCATTTTGTATTCCAGAAGAATCCTGATGCTCGTCTACTAGCACATATAAATATCTCTCCCGCAAGGTATCCCTGGCATTTTCAGAATCCGAAACAAGCTTGACCATGTACGCCAAAATGTCATCATAATCCATAACCCCACGATCTGATTTGGCAGTTTCGTAAAGCTCATAAAACCTTACAACTTCCTTTGTCCTCTCTAGGCTTTCTATCTTATTTAACGCATCCTTCTTCAGCTTACCCTTGCTTTCGCCTCTGGTAGAAATGTTTGCTTCTTCATTTTTTATCACATATATATCCTCCTCTATTTCTGCCAAGAAATTCTTAGGACTCATATTTTCTCTTTTTAAAAGCGAGACAACAGACTTTAAATCACCGAAATACTTGGACACATCTCCTCTGGGGCGTATATGTTGCCACTCGTTTGTATTCAATATCTCGTCCGCCAAAGCAAGCATCTGTGCGTCGTCCAGTGTCTCTGGTGGACGGACAAAGCCAAGCTCTTTGAAGAATTCCTCGACAAGTGCTGTGCCGAAGGCATGAAAAGTAGAAACAGCGACCCTCCCCGCGGAGGCGCCAATATATGAACGCAACCTTTGCCGCATGGCGTGTACACCAGAGTTAGTAAATGTCAAACAAAGTACTCCGTCAGGCGGAGTGTCCGTCTTTTTCAAAATGTTGCCTATGCGCAAAGCTATGACTTGTGTTTTGCCAGTTCCAGGTCCAGCTACTACCTGTACCGGGCCATCTATAGCATCCACTGCTTGTCGTTGAGCTGTATTTAAATTTTTGTATGACGCTTCAAAATCCATACCTAGATTATACTCTTTTCTGACTGCACGCTCCATTTTGACTTTAGGATATTTCCGTGTATAATGCAGTTCTGTTCTTAATAATTAAATAATTTCTAACAAAAAACCATTTATTTATGTATAAAGTAAGAAAAAAGTTTGAAAAAATGGCGGAACCGCCAAAAGACCTTTCGGGTCAATGCAACTTCTACTTCTACAACAAGCACCTGCTGACAAAGCAAGTTGGTAGAAAAATCTTGAACTTAAAAGAAGCCAAACACATCGGCTGGGATAAGCTAAACCTCTCGCACGAGGTACAGGCTTTCTACAAGTCTATGAACCCTGAAACCCTGCAGGAAACACCGCGCGAGAAAAAGTGCAAGACCGAACTTCAAACTTTAACATCTTAAAAAATCATCAAACTCAAAACCAAACAAAACCTCCCCAAAATTCTGGGGAGGTTTTATGAATCACAGTATTTTTAGCTACATCTTAGCTACGGGAAAATTTGTACATATCCATGGTGTCAATGTTAGTACACTTAGATATTTAATATTTTGAATTGTAAATGGTAAAGGATTTCCGCCCTCTGTATCTGTCCAAGAAAACTTGTCGAGATTAGATCCGGCAAATCTGCTACAGAAAGCACCGGACGGATTTGTAAAACCGCTTATATTGACATACACCTCAAATGTTTTCCATTCTGAATGCATTCTAAATGGCCTCTTAAAAGAGATTACATAATCTTGCGGTGACCCAATACTGCTTATTGTAGACGGATTTGAATAAATAGTTGATGTTGGAATTATATTACCAAGATTATCTTTCACAATAAAATCACTATACTTCACACCTGGAACAGTATTTAAGATTCTCAATGGAAAAGAATTCAATGTTATATTCCTGTTAGCATACACAGTAAATGTATTTATAAGCTGAAGACCGTTATCAAACTGATCCAAAGTCACAGGAGACCAGGACACGAGCGGCGTCCCGCCAACAAGCATTAACTCTATACTACTAGTGCTACCAGATGGATCAAATTGGTATGTACAACCGCTATCACAGATGGAGATATTGTTACCAGAGCTATCTATAGCGTCAATATGGTCAATCAATAAAGCTGTGGCTGTACCAGAAGGCACCTGACCAGTTGATACTTTCAAAAGTTGCACATAAAAAACTGGATTAATAATAGTTGAAGTAACTGGAATAGATATATTATTTAAATCACAAATACCAGAACTAAAGATACACTGAACTCCATTTACTTGTACAGTGAAAACACTACTAGGACCTCCTGTTACATACGAACTATCTTTAAATCTTAATCCTGTAATTGTTAGATTACTTGTACTAGAGATATCAAAATCGTCCATTATAAAATAAGTGTAGTTTGATGAGTGATATACGCCCCCGCCATGGCCAACTATTTTTAATGGATAGACTAATGAAGAAGAGCGCGCAGTGGCAATATCTTTATCAGATAATAAAACTTGATTCGCCGCATCAGACTTCAATGCAGCAGCTTGCTGGCCTGCTGGTTTATTGCCAAAAACCAGATAGCCAGCTATGACTAGTATGGCCAAAGTTAACAAACTTACCAATGTTCTATTGTTCATATATTTGTATATTAAAAGCTTAAATAATATGCACTATTTTAGACCTAATATTGGAGTAACATACTTATATCTTATTTCAAGAGAATTAATTTCTTATGCCCACCAAAAAGCCGCTTACAAAGCGGCTTTTTGGTGGGCTGTAAAATTTTTATTCCCTATTATTCTGTAGTAGTGCTTTCTGTCTGAGCGTCTGTTGCAGTATCCGCAGTTGGACTGTTATCTGTTGTGACACTAGCGTCTGCAGAAACTTCAGCTGATGGAGCTGCAACAGCGTTTAGGAGTGTTGTTAGCTGCTCAAGGGCCTTGCTTCGCTCTTCTGCTGAAGCAGATGAGGCAAGGTCTAGCTTTGCTTCAGATATAGCGGCATTTACCTCATCCAAGTTCACTTTATCCTTCTGAGAGAAAAGGAATTTGTACCATGGGCGCTTTAGGGAAACTGTGCCGTCCGGGTGCACCACAGCCTTTGCAGAAATGTTAGAACGGATAAATCCAAGGAACTTTGCTGGCTCTTTGAAAGCCACATTCACGTCCATCTCAGCTGGCTGCTCTGAAACTGCTGTAGTAGCACTTGCGCCATAGTTTGCCTTCTCCTCATCCCAAGAACCATTTAGAGATACTAGAGAGTCTTGTACTCCGGTCAAGCTGCTTTTATTTCCAGCATCTGTTGCTGTATCTGAAGGCATGCAAGATAGCGCGCCAGAAGACAAAGCAAGCAAACTGTTCACTCTATCAACACTCGGACCACCCTCTTTCTTCACCTCCATCGCCAAGGAAACCAACGACGAACGCACTATAGCTTTAAGCTGTGCTACACGAGCGTACTCTGCATCATCACCCGTGGCAGATATGCCATCAAGTTTTGCAGTTATGTCTGCTTGAGTTTTACGTATTGCTTCGTACAGTTTGCCTTGTGAGCCTGTGAGGTCTGGGCGAGCATCAAGGTTTGTACTATAGCTACCCTTGTTCCAAGCATAGCTTGCGCGTA
The DNA here is from genome assembly GCA_039809265.1 of Minisyncoccia bacterium. Classification (GTDB taxonomy): domain Bacteria; phylum Patescibacteriota; class Minisyncoccia; order Phycocordibacterales; family UBA9973; genus JBDHUR01. The sequence continues at coordinate 6,940 of JBDHUR010000002.1, read as the reverse complement.
CTTCTTCTGGAGACTTATTGAATGCATCAAGGAGTGCCGCACAAGACTCTGTACTTGCATCTTTTGGAGTTGCTGCCAAAAGACTGTCTATGCCCTTCAACATCGCCGCACTTGTGCGAGGAGCAAGACCTGTGGAAGTAGCCGTTACTTCTGTCGTTACTTGTACAGTTGGCTCTACCTCTGTGACAGGAGCTTCCGTATACTGCACATTTACTTGGTTTGTAATATCTTGTATCGGCTCGCCAGTTACCGGATCAAGAGCTTTGATAATAAGTTCCGCACGGGCAATGCTGAAACTGCTGATAAATACGGCAATAATTGCCATTACTGCATAAAAAACACGGTTATTCTTATTCATAACAGTTAAATTTTACCACCAAGCCAACGACAAAAACAACCCTTTACAAAGGGCTGTTTTTGGTGCAGAAAAATCACTTGTTTATTTCATTTCGTGGCCATTACAACCATTTTTACACACTTCGCAGTTGTCGCAATGATTTGACACTCCGCAAACCATGCAGTCGTTACAGCCGCAAACTCTCTTGCCTAAAGCCATCTTACCTGGACCAGAAAAAGCTACTCCTAGTGCTGCAGCAAAAAGCATGATATCTATCTCATATCCGCCGGGAACAATAAAGCCAACCTTTAGCTTCACTAAGAATATAGCAATCAGCATTTCAACGGCAAGCAACATGCCCATCACCCCTGTAAATAATCCAAGTACCAAAGCGATACCCCCGACAGTTTCCAACACCGCCACTATGTAAGCCCAGAAAGATGCAAGACCAAGCATTCCAAAGAAAGCTATTGTCCCCTCCATATTTTGGAGCTTGCTGATACCATGCGCTAGAAAAACTACGCCGGCAGCAATGCGCACAAGCATAAGACCGAAACCAGGGCGAGCACACTTCATCATCATTTTTTTCATAGATTTATAAAATAAATAAACTTATAATCTACCCAAATTATACCCTAGGCACGAGTAATGTCACGTGGATAAAAAAGGTCTACTGTCCAGTCTGCGGCTATCTTCATGCGTTTGGATCCAGAAAGGAATTTAAAAAGATAAATAGTACGCCACAGGAACCAAGCAAAGAAGCCATAGAAATTTATGTTAAACACCCTGGCTACGGCATTGTATTTACCCAACGATACAAGCTCACCGCGGGAACTGTAGTAAAAGCTGCGAAGTTTCTTGCCTTTCTGAAGAAGTGCTATGTTCTCTGCGGCAATAGGTGCCTGATCTGCTGCGACCTGCGCAAGCATTGGCAACGGCTTGCCGTCTTGAAGAAACAGAGCAATATCACCTAGGACAAAAACATTTTCATATCCCTCAAGTTGTAAAGATGCTTTTACAGGCAAGCGCCCGCTTTTATCCGGAATAACATTGCCCGCAAGTTCCGGATACTGTGCTTTTACGCCAGCAGCCCAGACTATGTTTTCAGCATATATATCATCAGCTCCTTCTATGGCAATGCTGTCTTTCCTGACTTCTTTGACTTTTGCATTTAGCAAAACTTTTATTCCTTTTTGTTTTAGAACTTTCAGCGCTTTCTCTTGCAAGAACTTGTGCATAGGCGTCAGAAGTTCGGCGCTTTGTGTCACCAGAGAAAGAGATATATCGCTTTTTTGTATAACGCCTTTGTAAAGACGGCGAAAAGTTCCAAAGAAAAAGTCTGCCATTTCTGTAGCAATCTCTACGCCGGTCGCGCCACCGCCTACGACAGCAAAAGAAAGCAGGCGGCGGCGCACCTTCACATCTTCCTCCAAAGAAGCCTTTTCAAAAACATCTATAAACTTGTTGCGCAGAACTATTGCATCGCGCAAATCTTTCAAAACTAGCGCATTCTCTTCTGCTCCTGGCGTACCAAAAAAGTTGGTAACAGCACCCGTTGCTAAAACCAAATAGTCGTATGGGATCCCTTTCCCCGCCACATAAACTTTCTTTATATCCAAATCTATTTTTTCTACTTCCCCAACTACCAGATTTGTTTCATCTTTTTTTATTATTTCTCTCAAAGATTCTGCCACTTGGTGGTGTGCCAAACTGCCAGTAGCAACTTCATGAAGCATTGGCGTAAAAAGGAAATAATTTTGACGGCTTATGATAGTTATCTCTGCCGAATTCCCAGCAAAATATCTACGCAAATACTGATGCGTATATATACCGGCAAAACCGGCTCCAACTATAACTATATGCGGAGTTTTCATTACTTATATTCAGGCAACAAATATACAGAGACCTTGTCCCAAGGCAGAGCCACGCGAATATTACCCGCCGCATACGGCGCGACTTGATAAGGGTTATAAACTACATCTAAAGTATCTTTGGTAGATATAAACACTTGATAGTTACCGGCTCTGGCTGCGCTGCCGTCTATGGCCGTGTCTCCGTAGTCCATACTCATACCAAGTAATTTGTTCTTTAGTTCCGCCTGATACATTGGTGCGAGTTTTGAAAGACAGCTTGAAGAGTCTGCACACATATCTGTGAGAGAAATTTCTTTACCTGTTTTTGTACTAAAATTCAGTGTACGCACATAGCTATTTGGATGTGCAGCACCAGCATTGTAATCTGAGACATCGAACGCAACAGTCTCCACTCCATGCACTGGTCCATATACTTTGTATTTCATAACAAGAGAACTCTTCACATCAGTCTCAGTGTTATATTTACTCATCTCATTAGCATTTTCTATAAACTCTGACTTAACCTGTGCCAAATACGAGTTTATGCGGGAGTTCATTTCTTTAACAGAACTTTGAACATTGACAGATGAAAGCACAGGATACTCTATATCGATGTCATACGCTTTCTCGCTAGACTTTTGAGATTTTTTTTCGGAAGTTATGATTGGAGATACAGCTACCGGCTCCTCTGGCATTTGCGTCTTCACCGTATTATCTTCTACGATCATATCTTTTTCTTTGTTTTTCTTTCCGCCCAAATAGTACGCAACGAAAACGAGCGCGATTACCGCCAAGAACAACAATATATTCTTCACTTTTCTATTTGAATTTTTCATAAACTAATGCGCTAAAAACTTAGTTTGATAATGGATGAGCATTTATGTACTCCCTGGTTATCTTACCAAATATTCCAATGGCTGGAGAAATGCCTTTTTGCGCTTGGAATTTCGCAAGAGCTGCTTCTGTCATTTTCCCAAATATACCGTCCGCATCTAGCGACAGAGATAGAGCCCTGTTCAAGTATTTTTGTATCTCTTTTATCTCTTCAGCTTTTGCGCCACGCTTCCAATACCCGACCAAACTTCTGCTAGGCAAAGCCTCACCTGAAGGAGTTTCTGTGTCGGCATTTTGCTCTTTCCATTTCTTCACAGCATCATTTGTTTTTGGACCTTTTAACCCGTCAACACCTAGTTTCAATCCAAGTTCTTTGTTCAAATACGTCTGCAGTATTTTTACCTCATCTTTGCTTCTACCAACGTCATAGAAGCCTGACAGTATTTTCTGCGCTATAGGATCAGCTTCCTGATTTTGTTGATCTGTATTTTGGTTTTGCTGCTGTTGCTGATTTGTATTCTGGCTTGGTGTTGGTGGAAGTATTATGGCACCGCCGCCTCCGCCGCCTCCTTTATTATCCGGCTCCGCAGAAGTGGTAAAGGTATTATCTCCGCTTTGAGCATGGTTTAGAGATGCATCCTTGGAATTAACTCTGAAATGGTATGTTGTAGACGGAGATAAGCTAGAAATATTCACCGTGTGATATATGACGCGCGGAGAAGTATCGGCCTCAGAAGTAGTAGTGCCGTAGGAAGCCGTTGTGCCATATTCTACATAGGAAGAGGCATTTTCATCTGTAGTCCACTTTATCTGCACACTGTTGTGTGTTGGTGTTGCAGTGATATTAGAAATATCTGGAGGTGTTATGTCGGGAGCGGAAGAAGTTGTAAATGTCTGATCCGAGCTTTGGCCAAGGTTGCTGGAAGCATCATTAGAGTTAAGCCTGAAATGGTATGTAGTAGATGGTGACAGACCAAAAATATCTACTGTATGAGAAGTTACTCTAGGAGATGTATCTATCTCCGGAGTTGTGGTGCCATAAGAGATTGTGGTGCCATAGTTTACGAAAGACGAAGCATTCTCATTGGTATCCCAAGTTATCTGCACACTGTTGTGTGTTGGTGTTACGTTAATGTTCGAGATCGCAGGAGGTGTAACATCTGGCGCTGCAGAGGTTGTAAATGTCTGATCTGTGCTTTCACCGGTATTACTTGCTGCATCTTTTGAGCTCACCTTAAAGTGATAAGTCGTAGACGGAGATAACCCAGAAATATCTACAGAGTGAGACGTAACTCTAGGAGCGGTATCCGTCTCTGGTGTTGTTGTTCCATAGGACAAAGTTGTACCATAATCTACAATAGAGGACCCAGCCTCATCTGTATCCCAAGTTATCTGCACACTATTGTGTGTTGGTGTTGCATCTATGTTTGACACCGCCGGCGGTGTAGTATCTGGTGCTGGATCTGTGGTGAATGTTTGATCTGTGCTTTCACCGGTATTACTTGAGGCATCGTTTGAGCTAACTTTGAAGTGGTAAGTAGTTGAAGCTGAAAGACCCGTAATCTCTACAGAGTGCGAGGTAACTCTCGGCGAAGTGTCTGTTTCTGAGGTAGTTGTGCCATACGACACGGTTGTGCCGTAGTCTACGATGGAAGACGAAGCCTCGTCTGTGTCCCAAGTTATAACGACAGAATTATGTGTTGGATCGGAAGCTATATTTGATACAACAGGAGGCGTCACATCTGGCGCTGCATCTGTGGTAAATGTCTGGTCAGTACTCTGCCCCAAATTACTTGAAGCATCGTTTGACTTTACCTTGAAGTGATAAGTGGTAGAGGGAGACAACCCAGAAATATTGACAGTATGCGAAGAAACCCTTGGCGAAGTGTCTGTTTCTGGAGTTGACATTCCATAAGACATCGTGGTGCCGTACTCTACGATAGATGAAGCATCTTCGTCTGTATCCCAAGTGATCTGCACGCTATTGTGTGTTGGATCGGAAGCTATATTGGAAATATTTGGCGGTGTTACGTCAGGAGCGGAAGTTGTAGAAAATGTTTGATCGGAAGACACGCCCTCATTCGGAGTTCCAGCATCATCTTTAGACTTAACTCGGAAATGGTAAGTGGTAGAACCAGCAAGCCCAGAAAGTACAACTTCGTGGTGTATCACCCTTGGCGATGTATCCGTCTCTGAAGTAGAAGTCCCGTAGGAGATTGTTGTGCCATATTCTACAAGTGATGAACCAGGTTCATCTGAATCCCAAGATATTGTTGCTCCGGTTTCAGAAATGCTTGAGACTTGTATGTTTGAAATCGTTGGAGCTGTCGTATCAGAAAGGCTTTGCTCTGATACAGTACCGGCCGTACCGTTTGAAGATCCCCCGGTTCCAGAGGTGCCTGTACCACCAGAAGACACGGGGGATGTACCAGAATAGGTCTTATTAACATATTCTATGCGTATGCGTCCTCCGGCACCAGAACCAGATTCAACCTGTGGAGCATTGCCGCCATTGGCGGTTATCACACCAGTAGAACCAGCATAATTTTTTGTTATTGCCCAAATACTTCCACCGGCTGATCCTTGTCCGCCATTGGAAGAAAGGGTACCGTTTACAGTAAGAGTGTCTGTTATATTTAGCTTGATAGCTCCGCCGCCGCGTGCCAAGCTGCCAAGGTAAGTGCTTGAGCCATTCAAGTGTCCGCCGCCAAGAGTCACGGGTGCGGTAGAAGATCCAAATGACTGGCTGTCATTTGCTGTAATTGTTGGACAACTTTGTGTACTTGACCCCTGTCCTCCAGTACCTCCGTGCCCACCACCATTGAACCTGGTGGAAGAACAAGTAGCTCCGCGGCCTTTTGTCGTGGTATCCATATCGTCCTGCCCCATGGAATTCGCAGTCAAAACTCCGCCGGAGTTTATAGTCAAATTTGTAGCATTTATAGTCCCTCCAGTTCCCATTCCACTGGCAGCAGCCAGATCCGAGTCGAGAGTCAAAGTAACTCCGCTTGGTATAGTCAAATTTCCAAATGTGTAAGAAGAAATGTCATTACCCAGCTTCAAGCTTGTGGGCAACGTAAAGCTGTATGAAGGATTTTGGAACATTGTCGGAAAGTAAACAGTACCGGTACCCCCATTGTGTCCTGAAGTTGGGCCAGTTCCCCCCGCCACACTCAAACTTCCAGTAAATCCATATGAAGTTACTCCGTTGAAAGATATGCGTCCGCCGCCGCCAGCGCCGCCTCCAGTTGAAGTGTTTGATCCAGTTGCAGTTATAGAACCAGATCCGGTAACGGCTCCAGATGCGACCCATATACTTCCACCCGAAGCGCCGCCTTTCTCTCCAGTGGCATTGCTTGCATTTGCGGACAAAGTGCCGTTGACAGTCAAAGTGCCGGAAATGTTAAGCTTGATTGCTCCTCCGCCGCGGCCGACACTTGGTCTAGAAGCTCCCGAGCCTAGAGTCACCGGTTCAGATGCAGAGCCGTAGATACTACCTCCGGAGCCTCCATAAGATGGTGCTGTCTTACCCCCTCTTCCACCATGTCCTGCGCCTCCAGACCTGTTGCTAGAGTTACCTGTTGTACCAACACCAGGCGCCCAAGCTATAAATGAATGGTAACCTTTTGCATTTGAAGTCAAAGTTCCTCCGGACTGTATATCTACATTTGCAGCATTCAACGTATAGCCTGTTCCTAGAACTTCATCTGCATCCAAAGTCAAAGTTTTACCGCTTGGAATAGTAATATTGCCCCATGTTTGAGAAAGATCTGTACCCAAAAGAAGATCTGAGGTTAAAGTAAAATTGGCTAGAGCCGATGCCGGGAAGTAGATGGTCCCGGCATGGCCATTTCCGCTCATAGAAGTTGAGGAGCTGCTTGTTGTTCCCCCCGCCACACTCAAACTTCCAGTAAAT
>JBDHUR010000001.1:0-106556 GCA_039809265.1 Minisyncoccia bacterium | reverse complement strand
AGCCATCAAAGGTATCGCCTTGCCTGGAATGCCTTCAGGTTCTCCAGGAATGCCAGGACCAAAGACAGAGAAATGGACCATCTATGCAATCGGCAATGATGGCGCAGTAACGGAATTTATGAGTTACTAAACGGAGTCGTCTCAATTGTCCTCATATTAAATAAACATAGAATATTCCTTAAACTATCCCGCGGGTTGATTCCAACTCACGGGATTTGTTTTATATTATTTAGCCCCTTCGCAAGACCTTTTTTCTAAGCTAAGCTACTGACTAGTACCATCAATTTTGGTATTATGTTCTTGGCACAACTGAATAAGAAATGACCTAACCCCTCAGGGATTTCCCCGAGGATATGGTCGAAAATCCGTCCAAAGTAAAGAACTCCTAATCAGAGCTACTTTGGACGGTCATATCTCGAAAGGGGTATGGGTATGCCTCACGGGGTATATCGGCCTGGTTAGGAGCTTTTTGCTACCTGACTAAATTATTAGTTAGTTAAAAACCGTCCAAAAATATGAATAACGTTGATCAGCCTTCTGCGAAGGCTACACACCTTACCTTAGGTGGAATTCTAGCGTGGCTCTTTAGTATCGGGCTTTTGGTTTCGGGACTCATGTCCCTCTTTACAAACTTCGGTATGGGATTGATCATAATCCTCGCAGGTCTCGTGTTCTTCCCGCCGATGACAAAATATCTGAAAGAGAAGCACAACTTCTCAATCTCCACTCCGCTTAAAATAGTGCTCCTATTCGGGATCATTATGATGGGCGGCTATTTTATTAGCCAAGATGACGATGACACCGCACCAGCGGCAGTAACAGAAACACGACCGTCTGCTGCCGCTGATGTGCCATCCCTTGTTGGTCTTAGCCTCGCTGAGTTAAGAACCAAGCTCGGCAAACCGTCATACGACACCGAACCGACCGCACAGCAACTTGCCCTCGGCGGTATCGACACATGGGAAAAGAGCTGGGATGTCGGCGAGTACAGCATCATGGCGACCTACGACATCAAGACAAAAGAAGTCACTGATCTCTTCTTCGGGGCAGACAGTGATGCGGCGTTCAAGCAATTCGAGGATACCAACAATATCCTTGCCGCAGGAAACCTCTCAGCGAGCGATCCTAAATACTCGGTCGAATTCGTGAAAGCGAAGAATGGTCCTGGCTACACCGGAGCCATCATTCGAGAAAAATAGCCATGAAATTTCAATTACCCGGCTTCGTCGATAGGTATTTCAAGAAACAAGAGGGTCTCAAGAAATATCAGGAGTCGATCAGCTCATTCCTTGCCGACAGCGAGTTGTCAGTCGAAGAAACAGATAAGCTTGCCGAGCTTCAAAAGGAGTTCGGCTTATCTGCCGAGATGTGCACTTTAGCGAAGCAGGACAAGAATGTATCTGACATCAGAAATGAATCCTTTTCCTCGAAAATGTCTTTTAACTCTAAGGAATTTGGCTTAATTGTTTCTAAGTACGCCATCCAGACAGCTCAAGAGATAAAGCCGATTTACGATGAGGTATATCGACTACTGGATGACCAAGGATATTTTACATTCCTTGTCGTTCATCCGATGCGACAGTTTATCGAGAAAAAGAAGCAAGGAAAAGATTAATTTAAAAAAGAACTCGTGGAATCAATCATCTTTGATGGAAAAATAACAGTGACCGAAGCAAGTCATACCTTAAGCGAGTATTTGAATTCCGATTTTCTCAACAAGTTCTCTCTAGTTGATATTAAAGAAGGTTATGATTTTCCTGCGTCAGAGCAAATTAACGGAGACATCTACCCAACCTTCCTAATCATTGTTGTTCAGAAAAAATAAACCCCGACCCACGTACCTAGATTCGCATACCCAAAATGCACTAGAATACCCTTATAAGGCTTGAACGTGTGGGTACTTAACCCACGTAGACCGCTTTAAGAACTTGGTAATTACATGACCCGAGTACCTAAATACTCTTTAGTAAGCTACTATTAACCCATGGCGGATTTAGATAAAAATATAAAAAGAAAGTACTCGATTTCGGAGTATGACCCAAACTGGGTCAATCAATTTGAATCGATCAAAGATCTTTTGACTGAGGTTTTTGGAAATAAAGCAATTAAGATTGAGCATGTCGGCAGTACTTCCATTCCCGGAATGAAAGCAAAGCCACTCATAGATGTTTTGGTCGTAGTGGAGAAAATGCAGGATCTTAGCCAAGAAAAAGAGCGTATGGTTTCCGCTGGTTACGAATGGGGTGCTGATTACATTGGTCCAAATACCCTGCTTTTCTTCAAGCTCGGTCCAAATGGCGAGAAACTTGAAAACATCCATGTGTGCGAAAAGGATGCGCCCAAGACACGCCAATTTTTGGTTATGAGGGACTTCTTTCGTGCTCACCCAGAAAAAGCAAAGCAGTATTCTGATCTTAAGGAAGTAAATTCAAAAATACACCCGGAAGACTATCCCGCATACCGAGCCGCAAAATCCCCTTTTCTGGCACAAATGGAAAAAGAAGCCTACGAATGGGAGGAATCAAAATAATAGTTGGCGACCCAAATGCCTTAGCTTAGTCTTCGATATTATCCAAAACTGTCCTTATGGGCATTGAATGTCTGGGTACCATACCCGAGTGGCCCGCAATAAAACAAAATCAGAATCGGAAGCCTATCCATGTGGTTCTGTTGCGGGAACACCTGGATATATGTGTGCAAAGCAAATTATTAAAACAACTAGGAAGTCAGGTTCTGGAAGAAAATTTACAAAAAAGCATTTTTAACAGATAAAACCTAGGCTACTCCCCTATTCTAGGATACAATGCCTATATGAACTGGAAAACAATTATTTTAATACTTGTGCTGGCAGGAGTGGGCTGGTTTGCTTTATCACAAAACAAAGGAAGTGTCGCTCACGATAGCGGCATACAGGGGTGCTATGTTGCAAACTTTGGGCAAGATGTGTACAAGCTAAATGTGGAAACACAAAATGAGGCAGATGTATATGGTACATTATCATTCCAAAACTACCAGAAGGATTCTTCTAGTGGAACATTTACCGGTAAATATGAAAATGGTGTACTGCTTGGCGACTATTCTTTCCGGTCGGAAGGAATGAACTCTGTCATGCAAGTTGTATTTAAAAAGATAGATGGAGGATTTCAAAGAGGTTTCGGACCTGTGGATGAAGAAACTGGAACCAAATTTACAGACCTCTCTGCCGTCTCTTATGACAGCGCATACACATTTGTAAAAGCTGAAGGCATGTGCGAATAGCAGGCTGATTTTACAAGTAGTCCACTCCCAGGGCGAGCTGTTAGCTCGCCCTGGGAGTTTCTTTTGCTATTCCCCATCCATCACAAAATGTATATAATATGCGTTATATATGACAGGCCAGGATCACAACCCGGACGAGGTGAAACTCCTTATAGAACAAGCAAAATCCGGCGATTCGGAAGCGTTTGGGGCAGTTTACAGGCTATATTACACTCCTGTATACCGCTACATATACCTGCGGACAAAGAGCCGGAACCATGCAGAGGACTTGACCCAGACGGTATTTATGAAGGTCTACAAGTCCATATCTGGCGTAGAAACTTCTGGCGTTTCCCCATTGGCGTACTTCTTTACTGTAGCCCGAAACACGATCATAGACCACTGGAGGAAAGAAGGCCGTGGCATGGTATACGACGACGAAGCTGTAGCCGCCAAAGCCAATGATCTGGACACTGGAATAGAGAGCTTTGAAACAAGCGAAGCGAAAGAGATAGTCCACCAAGCGCTTGGCATTCTGACAGAAGACCAGCAGGAAGTAATGCGCCTCAAGTTTGTCAGCGATTTGTCTACGAAAGAGATAAGCCAAATGCTGGACAAAAGCGAGGAAGCAGTGCGACAGCTGCAATCCAGAGCGCTCAAATTACTCAGGGCATATTTCAAAAGAGAAAGCTAAGATGAAAAAAGAATTTCAAACAATAGAAGAAGTACTGGCAGAAGCTCTACAGATGCAGGAGTCCGGCTTTTCTGACGAGCAAATATTTTCCAAATTCAAAGATGAAGCAAGAGACCTGAAAAGCTTTTTTGAAACCATAGAAATACTGAAAAAACAGACAGTCCCTTTGGTAGGGACAGAAGACAATTTTCGCAAAGTACTTGCATCCGTCGGCTCAAATACCTTCCTAACCCCTTCCCCTATACAGATCTCGAGCTGGTGGAAAAGGTACGGCTTAGCATTTTCTGCCGGAGCGCTTGCCTTACTTATAGTAGTACTGCACAAAACTCCAAACATACCTACGCAAATAGCGACAGATACAAAAACAGAAGCAAGCAGCGAGACTTTGCCCGCAAGCGAGGACACAAGCAGCACATCTGCAATGACATCTTCCCCTGCCCAAGAAACAAAAAATCTGCGGACAGCCAAAATGCCAGCACCTACAGGCTCGATAGATGACGCTATAAATGAGATAAACGCTTCTTCTTCCAAAGAAAGCGCGTACAACAACCCGACCAGAGACAAGCAGCTTGTGGCCGCAGACCAAGGCGACATTAGCAACTTCGCAAATACATCTTATGAAAACCTCTACTAAAACATACATAGCCCTTGCGATATTCGCACTTTTCATACTCATGCCGCACAAAAGCGAGGCAGCGATTTTTGGCATAGGTAAAAATAACTTCTGTGCAAAGATTCCGGGAATAGAAGAAAAGATAGTCTCCCAAGTAGACTCTTTCCAAGCCAAGCGCGAGGAAGATAAACCACTTATCTCTTCCAAGCTAGAGGAAGCGTGGCAAGCAGACAAAACGCAGATAGAAGCTGACCGAGCAGATGCAGACGCGCGCCGAGCACTTCAAATACAGGCCTTGCTGGAAAACGCTAAAAATGATGCCGAGAAAAAAGCTATGAACGACTTTGCGACCAGTGTTGACAAAGCGATATCAGACCTGCGTATGGCGGTAGACAAAGCAACTGAGGACTACCAATCTTCTGTGAAAGACTTACGGGACGAACGCCTAGCTGGCATAGACGAGCTGATAGCCGACTACAAGTCAAAGATAAGCACATCTTTTGCCGAGATACAGACAAAGTGCGGCAACTCTAAAGAGATAGAAAAAACTCTGAGGGACGAAGTAGACAACCTACGCATAACTCTGAAGAAAAACCAAGAGATGTACGACAGCAAGATAGAAAGCATAGACACTTTTGAGAAAACACGCCAAGATGCAGTGGTAAAGGCTGAAGCAACGTACACTAAAAGCATGAAGTCTGCAGAAACAGCCCTACGCAAAGTGGTGAAATAGCTAGGCTTTGCATCATTTATTTGTTACCATATATTTGTATGGAAGCAAAAGACACTCTATATGAATGGACGACAACAGAATATATAGAGAAGAAAAAGTCCGTGGACTGGTTTTGGGCTGTAGGCATCATCTCTGTCGCAGCAGTGGTAGCATCCATCATCTATCGCAACTTTCTTTTTGCAATGTTTGTCATCATCGGCGCGCTTTTGCTTGTGATGTTTGAAGTGAAGAAGCCAAAGCAGGTATATATGAGCATCACCACTCGCGGGGTTGGCATAGACAACTATTTGTATGCTTACAAAACCCTCAAGTCTTTCTGGCTGGACACCGAGCACCACAGGCTGTACCTGCATTCAGACAGACCTATACTGCCGATGATCATCCTCCCTGCCGGCGATGCCGACTATCGCAGGGTCCGTGAACTTTTGAGTAAATATATACAGGAAGAAGAAGTCCATCCAAACTCCTTGACAGTCATGGTAGACAGGCTGGGGTTGTAGGAAAAAACTTAAAACTCCGCGAAAATTTTCTTTTCGGAAGAGATGATTTTTATTTTTTTGCCGTATGGTAAGCAAATTTGCGGGTCAGTATGCCCGAAATCCATATTTTGAATTACTGGCACAGAACTGTTGTATTGCCTTACAATTTTTAGAATTTTCTCTCTTTGCTCTTTTTTGTATTTAGCTTTTTCTTCTGGGAAATTTTGCTGATTAAACTCCCAAGCTTTTGGTCTCCCAACAAGAACACCTTTAACACGAGCCAATATTCCCCTTTCCCCCAAAGCTCTGTATATTCTCGCAACATAATATGCTGGAGGTATTTCTTCTGAGGTTTCTGTAAACAGGATAATATTTTCAAATTGCTCAAGTGTTGGAATTTGTAATCCATGCCGAAGCATATCATCTATAGACTCCAAGCATCCACCCCAAGTTATTCCTTCCACATCCACATTTCCATCCCAGTGCCAGCCATCATTTTTTTCATATATTCTTTCTTTGTCCAGCATAGACACATCGTCCCAAGGCAATCCGATATCGTTATAGATATCACTCGCCCTAAGCTCAAACTCACCACTGTCGAACAACGCGTGCTTTATATACTCCACAGTAAAATCATCCATCCTTTTCTGCATACCGAACTGCGTAAACAGTGAAGCTCCGTAGAACGAAGGTATACCATGAAGCCACAGGAAATTTGCAAAATGAGTGTTATCGCTAAATCCAAAGAACGGTTTCGGATTACTTTCAAAAGGCTCGGCTGGGAGATTTTTGATATAAGTTGCCTGGTCGTCCCCACCCAAAGACGCAATGACAGCTTTTATGCTTTCATCACCAAAACTTTCTATTAGGTCTTTTGATCTCTCTCCCCCTGTTGCACCGATTTTTGAAGTTGCAGGAAATTCAACCGGCACAAGACCAAATACATCTTTAAGTCTTTGAAGTGCAAGATTATATACATGCGGCCATTTTCCTGGAGCGGCAAAGGATGGAGAAACTATCGCAACCTTGTCCCCAGCTTTCAGTTTAGGTAATTTTTTGAAATTCATAGGTAGAGTATAGCATTTTTGCGAAATAAAATTTTTAGCTACTTTAAAGTTAGCCATTGATTTCTTGATGTATCCAATCTTGATACGAGGTGTTCGCTTCAACTTCAGCTAATTTTATAATACAAGGTATTTCATACTCATGATTACTTTCTACAAACTCTTGAACTTTTTTCCAGTTTTCTGATCTTGTCTTCAAAATTGCCGCAACCTCGTTAGCATTTTCAATCCCATCTTTCCAGCGATATCTGGATATGATAGGAAAAAGATTTGCACAAGCAATAAGCTTGCTATCAAAAAGAGAATTTATAATCTTGTCAGCAGATACTTGATCTTTATATGTTATGTAAATAAGTATAGACTTCATAGTTTTTAGCGCTCAGCCTAGCACTCTCTTATGTGAGCCTTTTCGTGGTGCGACCGTATGGTTTGTTACCACATAAGGCTTTCCTGTGTTATCAAAACGACCCTTGTCGAGCTATTGAGCGAAATGATTCCATGTTTGTTTTAGGTCTTTATTGCCTTGATAGAATTCCAGAATATTTTTTCTTAATTCTTGGTGTTGCGGATAACCATTATCAACTATATCTCCCAGTAAGTCCTTAAACTCTAGGTTAAGTAAAACTGTCAAGGATTCTTTGAGATCATTGTATCTTGCTTTTCCTATTTTCTTCTCATCTATAACACCAAATGCGTACCATGTATAAAAGTGCCATAGTTCGTGCATTACTGTTTTTCGCATAGAATGCGCTGGCAAGGAAACAAAAAAGAATTTCTCACCGATGTTGTAGGGACAACGATTGTTTGCGGTTAGATAGACAGTAACCTCATCTTCTGGAAAAATTCCAAATAATTTATTGGCCTTAGCGGTATACTCATCAGCTACCTGATTCCATTCTTCTTGGTATTTTAAAACATAGTTTTGAATGTCTATATTATTTTTTTTGTAATATTCTTTCAAAAAGAATCCGACATTTTCTTGCGTGAATTGCTCTCCATATTGAGAAACTAACTCTTCATACACCTTTGTCCTTGTGTTTGAATTTTGTGAACTCTTACCATAATGAACTAGACACCAAATATCTTTTTCTAAATTGTATGTAAAAGTAATTTTCATAGCTTTCTCGAGTGCTCGAACTAACACTCTATTCTGTGATCCCGGCAGGAATCGAACCTGCATCATAACTTCCGCAAAGTTACGTCCTATCCATTGAACGACGGGACCAAATACACGCTAAAGACAAGGCGAAAACACTTACAATCTACACGAATTTCAGATAATAGCAAGGTCTAGGCGTTGTTTTTGAGTTCGCCCTTTGCCCAAGCTACCAGCTGCTCTTTGGTAGCTTCGCCGCATATCCAGCCCTCACTTTCAGTGTTGTAGAGGAATGGCACACCACCGCAAAAACCTTTGTCATATTTCTCCATCAGCTTTTCGTTGTCGCTGTCATGCCAAATCTCTACACGGGTTACTTCCATGCCTATCTCCTTCTCCACGTCGTCTAAAGTCTTCCTTATGCGCTCGCAATGCGGGCATTCCTGGCCGTAAAATTCTAATAGATGTGGGGCTTTCATGTTATATGGTTTTTACCGGCATAGTAAATGTATCCAGACTGCCGTCCTCTCCTGCATTTTCTTCGGTGAAGATAAGGTTTAAGTTTTTAGACGGAGCAGCGGTTGTCAGCTTCACATCAGACACTAGTATAGCTGTGCCGTCTTTTTCCTTCTTGTCCAAAGAAAGCAAGCCTCCACCCAAAATGTTGCCGTCTGCATCCAGAACTTCCACAGAGCCGCCACGGGTGTCTGTATAGCCCCAGCTGCAACCAAGAGAAACCGCAGCAGAGTTGTCTATCACAGCTTTGACAGACAATGGGAAAGAGACAGTGGACTCTGGTGCTGGACTAAAGACTGTCAGACCGCAAGCACCTGTGTCATCAGAAACTATAGCTTGCGCTGCCTTCTGACTGTCAAAGCTGCTGCCAATGCTGTCTATGTTGTCCGAGCTTTTGTGAATGAAAAATCCTATAACTACCACAAAGGCTATAGCGACAAGAGCGCTAATGCCAGTGCCTTTTGATATGCGTAGTGCCATTGCTTTATTATAACAGAAAAAATAAAACCCGCAGAAGCGAGTTTTATTTTTTGCTGGAAATCCTAGAAACAAGGGATTTTCGGCGAGAAGCGGTATTTTTAGAAATCACTCCCTTCTTTGCGGCTTTGTCTATGGCTTGGTAAGCTTCAGACAAAGTTTTCTTTATGCCGTCTAAATTCTTGCTCTTGACCAACTTTTGCACCTTTTTTACGGCTTCCTTGTACGCCTTTTTACGGCGGTCATTCACCCCTTTTTTGTTGAGTGAACTGCGGAGAGCCTTTTTAGCTGAACGTGTTATTGGCATGCAAATACAATAACAGATTTATACACCAGATGCAAGGGTGTGTGTAAATGGTATAATGTCCGCATGATATCCAGAATAAGAGGCGAGATAATCCATGTAGATGAAAAGTATATAGTGGTAGAAGCATCTGGTGTGGGCTACAAAGTGCATGCCACCACAGACCTTATAGCTAAAGTCTCTGGGGTAGAGAAAAAAGACATAGCCGTCTGGACACACCTAGCTGTAAGAGAAAACTCTATGGAAATATTTGGGTTTGAAAACATGGACGAAGTAAGGTTTTTTGAAATGCTCATAGACATCTCTGGTATAGGCCCGCGTTCCGCGCTTTCCATCATTTCTATAGCACCGATAGAGACACTAAAGCGCGCAATAGGTTCTGGAGATACGTCCTACCTGACAAAGATTTCCGGCATAGGCAGAAAAACTGCAGAGAAGATAGTCATAGAGCTGCGCGACAAACTTTCTGCACTTGGACACAAGAGTGAAAACGGCGAGCATAAAGAAGAACTTGATGCACTGGAGGCGCTGAAGTCTCTGGGGTACTCACAAAATGAAGCACGCGATGCTTTGAAAGAAATAGATCCGTCCATAAAAACTACAAGCGCAAGAGTAAAAGAAGCGCTAAAGGTGTTGTCTCACTAGCCCTCGTTCTCCATTTCCGCAAGCAAAGTTTTCTCTTCGCGGAGTATGTCTTCTACCATAGTTTCATCATGCAGACGAAAAGCCTTTTTCTTTCTGTCGTAGTTTGTCCAAAGGAATGAAAGGAAGTTTGGGTCTTCTTTTGCCATGCCTAGCACATCCATGATGTGCTGCCCAGAAAGACCAGAAATAAACCTCAGGAATTCCGCCTGCTCTACCGCCGACAAAGCGGAAGATTCAAGTTCTTTTTTAATCATTTCAATCGGTGTCATATTATTCTCCCGCTTTTTCCATTGCGGACTTGGTGATGTGGGCAAATATTTCGCCCATCTTACCCATATTTTTCTCTTCATTCAAAAACTTTTCCGCTAGGGGGTTGTGCTCCATCGCACTAGCTGGCATTTGTTCCATATTCATATACACATAATACTACGTGCAGTTTGCAAAGTGCAACATATTTGCTCCCGTCCGACAAAAAGTGTAGGCTGTCAATATGCCAGAGTTACCAGAAGTACAAACAACAACCGCGGGGCTAGACAAAGAACTGCCGTATCTTTTTATAAAAGACGTTTGGACAGACCTGAAAAGTAAAGATAAAAGGAATAAAGACTCAGTAAAAAACCCTAAGTATTTTGAATATTTCAAGAAAGAAGTAAAAGGCAAAAGGATTTTAGGCGCTACTCGCAGAGGCAAAAATATACTCATAAGGCTGGAAGGAAGAAAGACCATACTTATCCATATGAAGATGACGGGACACCTGCTCTTTGGCAAGTACTCATACGATAAAAAAGAAAATATCTGGATACCGGACAAAAATCAAAAGAATGAGGCACTAAATGATCCGTTCAACAGATTTATACGGGTTGTCTTCATGCTAAAAGACCCGAAACGTGCTGGGAATGCCGGGGAAATGCACCTAGCTTTTTCCGACGTGCGCAAATTTGGCAAAATAACACTAGTAGATACAAGTACACTTTCAGAGAGTATTCACTTGGCATATCTTGGACCAGAACCGCTCGCAAAAGACTTTTCTACCAAAGATATGGCGGAGCGTCTAATGAAAAAGCCAAATGGAAAGATAAAAACAGTTCTGATGGATCAGTCTGTCATTGCAGGCATAGGCAACATATACTCGGACGAAATACTTTGGAAGGCAGGCATTCATCCGGAAGAAATAGTAAAAAATATTTCTGCTGGTGAACTTGGTGCAATATACAAAGCAATGAAGGAAACTCTGGCACAAGGTATAGACTTTGGCGGAGACTCTATGAGTGATTATAGAAATATCTACGGAGAAAAAGGAAGCTTCCAGCATAAACACAATGCGTACAAAAGATCCGGTAAACCTTGCAATAAAAAAGGCTGCGATGGAACAATAGTGCGAAAAAGTATCGGCGGCAGAAGCGCGCACTTTTGTCCAAAGCACCAAAAGCTAAAGAAAAAGAAATAAACTTTTTTTCTAAACAAGATAAAGCTATAATAAGACCATGAGCGACCTGCGATGGTTTATAGGAATAATGTTTATATTGTTCATAGGCTGGCTAGTGTCCGGCGGGCCTGCGCGCTATAGCGCAAACAAGCCTTTTATCCGCGCACCAGAACCCCTAGACAACGGTGAAGCATACGGGCCTTCAAATCTTTTTGGCTTGATACAATCTTCATCCAACACTTCTGGCACAACTGGTAGCGGAAGTTCTGCATACCCTAGCAGTTGGAAGCAGATGAATACACAATACTTTGTGCTATATGTTCCTTCTGGCTGGAGCATGCGAGAACTTCCTTCTGACAAAACTTACCGCGGAGAAATTACAAATGGCACAACTGTTCTAACTTTTGACTATGGCAAAGATGTAAATACTCTGCCATATGAAGGCAACCCTTTTTATACTATAAGCAACGAAAACATTGGCACATACCCCACAAAGATAGTCATGCCTGCTGGTGGCACATCCGGAACTACCGGCGCATATTACAAAAAGAATTTTAAAAAATACAAACTTGTAATTACAGGCGAAAACTTGAGCAAAAAAGAACAGACCACTGCGCTGTCTATCTTCCGCTCTGTCAGATTCAAAGTGCAATAAAGCCCAGCAGAGAGGGTGAAGTGCAAGAAATTTTGTGAGTTTTATAGTACTGTCTTATTTATCTAAAATCCTAAACAAAGCTATACCGAAGGCAGTAGAAACATTTAGTGATTCTTTCTCGCCGCGCATTGGTATTTCTGCTACAACATCCGCGAGTTCAAGAATTTCTTTTTCTATACCAGACACTTCATTGCCGACGATGAAAGCCATTTTTCCCTTTACTTCAACTTTTTTATAATCCACGGAATTCTCCGCCTGCTCTATGGCAACAACAAAATAATCATTTCTCTTCAGATCAAGTACAAGCTCGGCAACACTTTCAACATGGACCCACGGCAAAGTTTTCTCTGCTCCTAGAGCAGACTTGGCAATGTCCTTGCGCGGCCGTGCAAACCTGTCTATCGGGTCTGGAGTATACCCAGCCAAATACACCCGCCTCACACCAGCGGCATCAGCAGTGCGAAACATCGCGCCAACATTTTCTGCACTGCGAACATTGTAAAAAATCGCAACAGGAGACATATATTGTCCGCTCGGAAGGAATCGAACCTTCGACCATCTCCTTAAAAGGGAGCTGCTCTACCGACTGAGCTACGAGCGGATATTATTGTAATACTTGGTTTTCTATTGAAACCGCTACGACCAAGCTACGAGCGGAGATAGAAAAAAAATACCATATTAACCCTTAAAAATCAAGATTTTGGCACCATATATATTTATCCACAGCTTTACCTTTGCAAGCAGTAAATAGCAGAGATATAATGTACCCAGAAAGAGACAGTGCCCTTAAAGGTGACCGTCTTATAGGTTAAACAATAGTAAGAAGGTACGGAGTCTCGACCAAATTATTATATTAGTTCTTTATTAAAAAAGTTCTTTAAATATATAAGAGTATACAGGCTAAAAGGCCATCGGCGTAGAACTTAGCGCTAGTTAAGTTCCAGACCGATGGCCTTTTTTCTTTGTCTATAAAACATTTAGCACAAGCTGTTCCAGCGCAATATCGGAGTCAAAACCTGCTTCCCTGTTTTCATAAAGTAGTGCAGAAATTTTGGAGGAAATATTTTGAAGTTCTTCAACAGAGAATTTCTTTGCGGCAGATTCTGCTTTTTTGAAGACAAAAGGATTAAGCCCCAACGTAGCTGCAGAAGCACCTGTGCTCTTTTTTACTAAAAGCATATTTTTCGTCTGCCAGAAAAGTATGCCGCAAAGCTCCTCGGGGGTTTTGCCATTTTGGAAAGCTCTTTGCAGTATGAGCCAAGTTTCTTTCTTGTCTCTGGCACCAAAAGAATCGGTGAGAGAAAAAACATTGAATTCTTTTTTGCCTGTTTTTGAAACAGGCGTTTCAAACTGCTCCATATCTGCCGCAAATTTTTTAAGCTTTGATGCGGTATCTTTTTTTAAACTTCTTTCAGATACGACTACATGGTGTGGAGATAATGCTATCTCTGCTAAATTAGAAAAAAAGTATTCAGACATTTCTTCGTTCTCCAATACTTGCTCAAGTTTCAAAATATATTTTTCACCAAAGAGAGATGGTGCGGAAAGCCATTGCTTAAAATCTGCTGCACTAGCATCTATATCGTTCATGGCAAGAAGTGTAGTATTTTCTTTTTTAAGCAAGTTGGACACGAGCTTGTCAGAAGCCTGTCTTCTTTTAGAGGTATTGTCTCCGTAATAAACGTATATCATATGCGGACTTTTTTCTTATACTGTCTGTACGTGTCTCCGTATTTATCTTCAAGCATTTTGTCTTGCTTGGAAACAAAAAATATTTTCACAAGAATATAAACAATAACAGTTACTATTATGATGACAAGAGAGTTCGCCAAAAACCCGTATGAAGCCAGAAGCAATGCAAGCCCTACATGCGTAGGACTGCGAAATATCTTATACGGTCCTTTATAAAAATAAGAAACATCGTGCTGTGTGTTCGGATTGTTTCTGGCATGAGCTGTTCTCTTGGAAGTTTTTTGAGACCAAAATATAAGCGCTGTGCCAAGAAGCATTATAAAAACTCCGACAAGCGGCGCGCCATTTTGCATAATAGACACTGGGAATGCGGCATCTAGCAAGACACCAACGATAAACCCAACTAAATACACACTATAAGACTTGGCCAACAAGCTGTGGATGAAAGAGGTTGGGGTACTTTTATTTTCCATTTTCTGTTCTTGTGACATATTTACATGCTATCAAAAATATCAATAAAAGCGAGCTATTTCACATCACCGAGAGTCTGCCCTGCTCCGTAGTGCACAGTCAGAGGCACAACACTCTGGTAGTGTAAATATGAATCTTTCAAAACATTTTCCATGGCAGACTCTATTATATTGCTTGCCTGCCCAAGCGCTTCATCTTTTATCTCGTACACCAGCTCGTCGTGTATTTGCAATATAAGACTTGCAGAGGAGGATAGTCCGGCTTTTGCCAAAGCTTGGTCGGCGTGGATGATAGCAAGCTTTATAATATCCGCTGCCGTTCCCTGCAGCGGTGCATTCATAGATGTACGCTCTGCCATAGACCGCAGGTACACAAGCTTTGAATTTATGTTTGGCGACTGGCGCTTCCTCCCAAAAAGTGTTTCTGTGTAGCCGTGTTTTGAAGCAAAAATTCTGACAGAATCCAGATATTCCCTTACTTTATCAAACTCGGCAAAATAGCTGTTGTGGAACTTTTGCGCTTCTTCACGAGTGGAATGCAGGTTTTTCTTCAAAGCTAGAACACCCATCCCGTAGATTATACCGAAGTTTATAATCTTTGCTTTGCGGCGCATTTCTGCATCCACTTTGTCTTCCGGTACACCAAAAACTTTTGATGCCACAGAAGCATGCACATCTTTGCCATACTTAAAAACATTGTTTAGAAAAGCATCGCCAGACAATATGGCAAGCACACGAAGCTCTATCTGCGAATAGTCAAACGCTACAAGCTTTGAACCATCCTCTGCCTTGAATCCGTCTCGTATTGCTTTACCCAAACCGCTTTTTATAGGGATATTTTGCAAGTTCGGATTGTTTGAAGAAAAGCGCCCAGTTGCAGCGCCATGCTGCACAAAGTTTGCATGCAGTCTACCATCCGCTCCAGTCATATCTGGAATGATGTCTATGTATGTAGATAGCAGTTTTTGCAGTTCTCTATATGCAATGATCTCAGGTATTATCGGGTGCTCCTCTTCCAATGATTCCAAGACTTCTATTTTTGTAGAAAAAACTCCCGTAGCCCCGCGCTTGCCTTTAGTCTTTAGATGCAAATTGTCAAAAAGTATTTCTGAAAGCTGCTTCGGAGAATTCAAATTGAACTCTCCACCAGCATAAGAGTATATCTTGGCAGCCACGACATCCATCTTTTTATGATAATCTTCAGACAATTTTTGAAAAAAGTTTTTATCCACCAAAAGACCTTTTTCTTCCATTTTGCGGATTATTGGCATCAGCGGCTTTTCTATCTTTTCATAGACAGTTTTCAATTTTTGATCCGCATTTAATTTTTTGAAAATGTACTCCTTGGCAACGGCAAAAGTATCTGCGCGGGCAAAGTGTAAAATGTCTTCCAAGTTTGGATTTGTAAGTTCAGAGTCTAAAAGCCACATCGCAACACCCGTATCTAACAACTCATCTTTTGGCACTTTTTCTTCTTCTTTGTAAAGCCCCAGAGTTGCCGCCCTGCCGCCAGTTTTATCTTCATAATTTTTGTCTTCGCTGGATGTTGCGCCGACAGCAAGATTTTCTGTAAAAATATTTTTTACTCTTCCGTACAAACTGCGAAACTCAAAGTCTGAAAAGAGATTTTCAACTTTTTTCATGTCTAGATTTTCTTTGAAAACTTTCTCCGGTAACTTGAAATCTATCGGTGCATCACGGCGTATAGTAGCAAGTGTTTTAGAAAAAAGAGCTTCTTCTTCTCCTTCTTCTAGTATGCCGACAAGTCTGTCTGTCAACCCTGAAACCTTTTTGAAATTATTTTTGTCTTTCTTTAATGCAGAATATATTTCTTCTACTGTGCCAAACCCTTTTATCAAAGTAGTGGCAGTCTTTTCACCTATACCCTTCACGCCGACAATATTGTCCGACTTGTCTCCGCAAAGCCCTTTATAGTCAGGCAAAAGTTTTGGGGGAAAACCAAATCTTGTTTCTACTGCCTTCTCGTCATATAAAACTGTATCATTTATTCCTCTCTTCAGAGTAAAAACTTTTACTTTTTCTCCATCCACCAGCTGTAGCGTGTCCATGTCTCCGGAGGCAACAATGACTTCCATGCCATTTTCTTTTTTCACATCCTCCGTTATCGTACCCAAGATATCATCTGCCTCAAATCCTTCTTGGTCGTATACAGGTATGCCGAACGCTTCAAAAATCTTGCGGGAAGAAATTAACTGCGAGACCAGTGCGTCGTCTATCTTTGCCCGAGTTCCTTTGTATGCTTCGTATGCTTCGTGACGAAAAGTCTTTTTGGGCAAATCAAAAGCGGCGACAATGTAGTCCGGCTTCAAGTCGGAAATGATCCGTATAAGCATGGTGGAAAGCCCGTACAGCGCTCCTGTAGGCTCGCCCTTTGATGATAGAAAGTCCGGCAAGGCATGATAAGCACGATGTATGATAGCGTGAGAATCAAGCAGAACTAAGCGCTTTTTGCCGACAGTTTTGACCATAACTGAAGTATAGCATTTTAGCGGATTTCAAGTTGTCTTTCTTCTGTGTCCCTTCCGTGGCGTAAAAACACAAAGACCGCATCGCTTCCCGCCAAACCATCTACTTGCTCTGGCCACTCTAAAATGATCAGATTTTTGGGGTTTTTGGCAATTTCTGCAAATCCAAGCCTGAGCAATTCGTCTTTACTTTTTAGCCTGTAAGCATCTATGTGTACCAGCTTTTGCCAAGGATGAATATCTATATCATAAAATTTCATAATAATAAAAGTCGGGGAAATTACCTGCTCTTTTATACCAAGCTCGCGAGCTATCGCCTGTGTCAAAGTCGTCTTTCCAGCACCCAAGTCGCCGGAAAGAGCAGCAATAGCCGCGCCGGTAAACCGGCGCGGCTTCTTCACTTCCTCCAAAATTTCCCTCGCAACTTCTTGTATCTGTGAGATAGTAAAAACTTTTTTCATGTTCTGAATATAGCACAAAACCCCCCTTTCGGGGGTTTTGTTTGCGACTGTGCTCATTCCACTTTTAGTGAGGCAAATGTGTTGGAGGTATTTGCTTCACAAATCTAGTTGGAGCGAAAGCTCTTCGTCCAAGCATAATTATAAGCAAAACTATGAGGATGAAGATCAGCCAGCCGATCAAGGTATGAGGCAAAATTCCATTTGCTCCAAACAGAGCAAGGCCTGCCAAGAAACCTAGAGTGCCAGAAACTGTATCTATAGAGTAAGCAACAACATCATCTTGGATGTTATTTCCATAAACGTAAGCTGCGGTACCAGAAGCTACGAGGGGATCACCATTTCTTGCAGAAGTTTTCACTATGCCGTCAATGAAGAAAGATTGTTCTTCCTGAGGAGCAAGAGTTCCTACCTCTACAGTTACAGTATTGTCTTTCAAAGAGTACTCGCCGCGTGTTGTGCGCACATCGCCAACATTTGCTGGAAGCTGTATGTGTACAACCACATCACGAAGTGTAGTACGCTTTGCTATGTTTTTGTAAGTAACTACGTAGTCTATAGCATCGCCTGGGCGGTATGTGTCATATCGGCTGTCTATAGTCAAAGTCATAAGTGGAGCGCTGCCACTGCCACCACCAGTGTAGATAACTACTGGGCCATTGTCAGTGATAACTTGTGAGCGTGTACGGAAAGACAATATCTGTCCGTAGTCTGTACCGCCACAACCTTGTCCAAATGCTCGGTAGTAGTAAGTAGTGTCTGGAGCAAGATTGTATATGTAAGCAGAGAATGAGCCGTTTGCTAGAGTTTGAGCTGAAGTTGTCGCACCCAAAGCTGAAGTTGTCCCCCACTGGAAATATACCTGAGTTATGGCTGGCAAATATGTTGAACCACCTTGACAAACACTGCTTATGTATCCATTCAAGCTTGCACTTGTTTGTCCAACACCAGAAGCCACAAGAGTAGAAACTGATATTGAAAAAGGTGTTGGGGTAGGTGTAACATAATTATACTCACTATTATATGTAGGATATAGACAACCTGGATCGTTCATATCGACAAGTCCATCACCATCGTTATCTATGCCATCGTTACACGCATAAACTTGCGGTTGAGGAGTTGGTGGTGCAGGAGTCTGGTACGTATTTATAACCAAAGACTGTGTTTGTACTGCGCCGCCAAGCTTTGAAGCTGAAAGTGTAAATGTGGTCGTGCCATATATAGGAGCTGTGATCCTTTGTCCGGCTGTACCTACAGTACCGATAGAAGAAATGGAAACATCTGTACAGTCGTTGGTCGTAGACCAAGTCAAAGTAGTAGTTGCACCATTTGCTATTAGAGACTGAGCGGCATTGAAGCTTGTGATCGCACAGTATCCCTGTACAGGCTGCTGTGTTACATATACAGTTACAACTTTTGTGTCTGTAGAACCATTTGCGCCAGAAGCAGACAATGTATATGTGGTATCCATTATCAAGTTTCCTGTAGTTGTAGAGCTAGATAGCATCTGTGAACCAAGGTTCGTTATAGAAACCTGATTGCAGTTTGTAGTTGTCCAGTAAAGGCGAGATGGGCTGCCATAAGCAACTATAGAAGGAGAAGCGGAGAAACTGTTTACTACACAGTTTGCAACAGTTGGTGTTACAGGTGTAGTTACAGTTATCTTCACAGTCTTCACTATGGTGTTGCCGTTGTTGCAGTTTACAGTCAAAGTGTAAGTAGTAGTTGAAGTCGGACTGACAGTTACATTTCCGTTTGTACCAAAGTTTATATCACTAGAAAGCGGAGATATAGAAACGCTTGAAGCATTGTTTGTAGTCCATGTCAGCACAGCTGACTCACCAGCAGTCAAGTAAGTATCTGAAGCATTGAACGTGGCAGTACACGCAGGAGCTTGCCCTACAGTTATGTAGACAGTTTGCTGACGAGTTGAGCCATCTTTACAGTTTACAGTCATAGTATATGACTGATTGCTTTGCAGATTGCTTACAACATGAGAACCAACTAGAGCAAGATTGCTTCCGATACCAGAAATACTTACGCTCTGCGCACCGGTTGTAGACCAGTTCAAAGTAGCAGAACCGTTGTATGCGACAGATGTACTAGAAGCAGTCAAGCTTGCAGAACATGCTGGTGCAGGTGTGTTGTTGCTTACTCGGAACTGAGCCACGATAGAACCTTGGTGACAGAAAGACTGGTATGAAGGACAACCGCCGCTTGATCCATGAGCCGCTATAGTGCCCAAGTTTAGACCCGTAGAAGAGAACAAAGCGTTTTCTTGCGCGGAGCTAAATGTGTTTGTTGTTGTAGAAACAGGAGCATCAGGATACCAACGTAGTGATCCAGGTATAAACGTAAGAGTTTGTGCCTGTGAGCCGTTTATATACACCTGTGCCTGCCCTGTACAACGAGTACAGTTTGCTGCGAGGTTGGATGCCCAGATGTCTCCGGTAAATGACTGTGAATTCACAGTACCACTTACCTTTGGACTCATGTGCAAAGTCATGTTTGAAGCAGAAACAGAAGAAGTATTGTGGTAATAGATAGTTACCGCGATAACATCGTTCGGATTTGCATTCACCGAGCTCGACCAATTCATAGTAGACCCAGGATTTTGGGTTACATTGGAAACACGCACAGTAGCAAGATCATTGGACATGTTGTTGAACATTGACCCTGCAGTTTGTGCAGAAGCCACGCTCAAAAACCCTGTTCCAAGGAAGAATGCGACTATAGCTATAGTTTTATAAATAAAATTTTTCATATACGTCTACTAATAACAAATAATATCTGTACTTGACTGGTACATTTTTAAAATTTCGATGTTTGGCATCCAAATCTTGAAAATGTAGGGCAGTCATACTAACTGCCCTAACTTCATAAACACACTACTACGATTATCTGTGACCATAAGATCTACTACTTCTATAGTTACCACCACGCGGCATATTAGCCATTGGCCGTTGCTGTGAAGATTGTCTATAAGAAGGAGTGGATGGACGAGAATGTCCTGCGTTCTGAAAATTATTATTTCTAGGAACATTGTTCCTATATGTAACATTTTCAGTTCTTGAGATTTCTTGTCTTGGTACAAAATTATTATTTCTCGAAGTATTCCGTGTGATTTGATTCCTAGGATTTTGATATCCTTCGGAACGCTTACTATAACCTTGGCTTTGGTTTCCCATTCTTGGTCTACCGGGACTTTGTAGGTCGGGACGTGCGTCAGAGTTTGATCTATCTGGACGAACAGAATTTGGAACAGTTTGGCTTTTGTGGCCGTTTTGCTGTTCATTCAACTGAGGTCTTGTATCAAGGTTGTTAGAATTTTGAATTCTTGGATTATTTCTAACTCCATTATTCAAATCTTCTCTTGTACTAAACGATCTGCCTTTCGTGTTGCTGTTTGTCGTAAGACTACTCTTGTTGAAGCTGCTTCTCCGATCACGACCTCCATTATTAGGGTCTGTTGGGCCACCTCCCTCATTATTGTTACCAGGGTTAGTGTCCACATCACCATTTGGAGTTGGATACCAACCACCATTTCCACCTCCAGTATTCCCTCCATTGGTTTGACCATTGGGGTCATTTACCGGATTTTCCGGACTACCTGTATCTGTTTTGGGATCAGGTTGCGGATGAGGATTTGGGTTCGGCTGTGGATTGTGAACAACATTGGTTGTTGTGGTATTAGTCACTTGATTGTTGTAATAGGAATTATCAACATAAGTGTAACTATTACCACCAACAGGCACGAATGCCACTGGCATAGCAGCGACACCATAACTCATACCCATAGAGACTTGATAGCCTCCATAGTACGATCCACTGTTGCCATAGTAACCACCTGATTGCTGCGGTGCGCTTTCCAAGTAAACGTATTGAACGACAGTATCTGTTTTACCAGGAACTTGTACCTCGTAAGGCACGAACTCGATGTTTGGAACACCCGGGGTAACTTTCTCCTTTTCAACCGTGCGAACATTTGCAGGTAAAGACAGAATACCGGGGTTACAACAAGCTTCTCCATTAGCTGAAGTTCCTTTTGAAACTTTCATTATGGCATAATCTCTGGGCTCATTCACCACAACTCCGTCCTTTAAATAGTAATCCCATGTAAAAAAGAAAATTCCGACATCACCATTTAAAGTAATCGTCTCACTTCCCCATATTTTCTTAACAGGATCCCATCTATCATTTACGTATTGTACGCCTTCTGGATAACGTGTGTAACCTCTTTGGATCGTATAGTTAACCATAGAAGTACTTAAACTTAAAGGTTTTCCACTAGAATCACAAAGGTTGTAAACAGAAAGGTTTTTTGCGATTCTTTCACGAATCGGCTTCAAACTTCCGTTTGCATCAACTAGTCCAGGAGACCAGTCTTTAGCGTCTACACCCTTTGTACCAAGGAGCTGGGCGCGCCCCATATCAGGGTTTGAACCCTTAAAGCAACGATCCCATGCTGCATACGCAGAACTTTCGATAAGTAATGTGTTGAAGCTGATAACCAATAAGGCTACCAAACTTCTGCTGTTAAAGAACTTTTTCATTTTTTAGTGTGTTTATTTGTTATTTTATGTGTTTCTGGAAGATATGCCGGTCAGGAGTGCCAAATAAATGCACTTCTTAGATTTACCTAGATGATAGCATATTTGAATATATTTGTCAATACCCTATGACACCAATTTTCCCCTTATTTTATATAGGCGAAAAATGACCCTTGGGGTATAATCTATGGAGTTATGATCCAATTTGACGACGACAAAGAGGAGCGGAAACTAGAAGAATTGCGCAAACAGGAGGAAGAAGACCTTGTAAGAATACTTGCTGAGGCCAAATATGGCATTTCTTCTATAGATCTTTCAGGTGTAACCATAGAAAACGAGGCTTTGCGCTTCGTAGATGAGAAACGCGCCAGAGAGCTTGAAGTTGCCCCATTTAAAATGCTTGGGAAAAATCTGTATTTAGCTATTCGTACTCCAGAAAAAGAAGGACTGGAAGAACTTAGGAGTGAAATAGAAGCAAAAGGATACGGAGTAACATACTACATGGCATCGCGAGCCAGCCTTGAAAAAGTGTGGGGCAGGTACAAAGAGCTTTCGCTTGCTTCCAGCTCAAAAGCAGGCGGCATAGACATTGCGGGAGAGATAGTGGCAAAAATAGGAGAAGAAATACGTACCATAAGCGATGTAGATAAAGCAATACAAACATCTTTCCAAGAAAACAAAACCCACCGCATCTCTCACATACTTGAAATACTCTTGGGTGGTGCAATTGCGATAAATGCTTCAGATGTACACATAGAGCCAGAGGAAGCCACAGTTCGTGTGCGCTTCCGACTGGACGGCGTACTGCAAAATGTGATGGAGTTGGATGAACAGACATACAAACTTTTGAACTCCCGCATCAAGCTCCTTTCTGGGCTGAAGCTTACTACTTCTGCCAATGCTCAAGACGGCCGCTTCAGCATCTTCCTAGACAAAGACGAGATAAGTATCCGTACTTCCATGATCCCGGGCGCATATGGCGAAAGCATAGTAATGCGTATACTTAATCCAAAATCTATCCAGGTAAACGTGGAAGACCTTGGCATACCAGAGAGACTTTTTAAAGTTATAGAGAAAGAAATAGCAAAACCAAATGGGCTTATCCTTATAACTGGACCAACAGGTTCGGGAAAAACAACTACACTTTACGCTTTCTTGCGCCGTATATACAGCACAGAAATAAAGATCATAACTATCGAAGACCCGATAGAATACCATTTACCAGGGATAACCCAGACACAAACTGAGGCAGATAAAGGCTATACATTCCTGGAAGGCTTGCGTAGCGCTTTGCGCCAAGACCCAGACGTAATAATGGTGGGGGAAATACGCGACAGCGAAACAGCCAAAATAGCTGTGGAGTCTGCTTTGACCGGACATTTGGTGTTCTCTACCCTTCACACCAACAACGCCGGCGGTGTGATACCGCGCCTGATAGACCTTGATGTAAACCCAAAAACCCTAACCTCTGCCCTTTCTATGTCTATGGCACAGCGCTTAGTACGAAAACTTTGCCCTGTCTGCAAAAAACAGCGCGACCCATACCCTGAAGAAAAAAATAAAATAGATACTATCCTTCAAAAAGCCCAAGAAGAAAACAAACACGTAGAAGAATACGGTGTCACAGTTGGTGCGCCATACAAAATATATGAATCTGTCGGCTGTGACAAATGCAACGGCACAGGATACAAAGGCAGATGTGGTATATACGAGGCAATACTGACAGATGAAAATATAGAAAAGATAATGATAGAAAACCCTAGCGAGCGCGAAATAAAAAAAGTCTCAGAAAAGCAAGGCCTGCTGGATATGAAAGAAGATGGGATAATAAAAGTAGTCAAAGGCATAACTTCCATCCAAGAAGTCATGAGCGTCGTTGACCTGGATGCAAATTAAAAAGCATAAATCTTTAAACAATCCTTGAAACGCTAGGCGCTGCAAGTAATGAATTTTTAAAGGATGGGACCAGAAACTATAAATAGTACCAAACCGTCCTTCGCAAATCCCTAGAGGTCATGGACCTGATTGCTTAAAGATTTATGCCTTCTTAAAAAGAACTTACTCTATTATATCCACCCTATACAAACTGCAAAGCCTATGTTGTTGATTTCCTTGTGGATTTTGTGTGGAAAAGAAAACCCGTGGGGTAAATGCCCCGCAGGTGGTATAATCCATATGTATTTATCAACATTGGAAGTTTAGCATATTGCCATACATTTGTCAAGCATATGGAAGACCAAGAGCAAAAACTCAATAAAGCTGAAGACTTTCACCTAGACAGAACACTCCGCCCAGATGCCTGGGATGAATATGTCGGGCAAGAGAATGTAAAAGAAAACCTAAAGATACTTTTAGCTGCAGCGAAAGAGAGGAATCACCCAGCAGAGCATATACTTTTCTACGGCCCGCCCGGACTTGGCAAGACAACCCTGGCACACCTTATAGCAAAAGAAACCGGCAGACAGATGAAGATAACTTCCGGCCCCGCTATAGAAAAAGTCGGGGACTTGGCTTCAATCCTGACAAATCTTTCATCTGGAGACATTATCTTTATAGACGAAATACACCGCCTAAACAAGATGGTAGAAGAGGTTCTGTACCCCGCCATGGAGTCTGGTATGCTAGATATTATTATTGGTAAAGGTCCTTCTGCTCGTACCATACAGCTGGATTTGCCGCCTTTTACTTTAATAGCAGCCACCACTCGCATAGCACTGTTGTCTTCCCCGCTTCGCTCGCGTTTTTCTGGAGGAGTATTTCGTCTGGAGTTTTACAACCAGACAGAAATAGAAAAAATAGTTGCAAGGTCAGCAAAAATACTTGGTGTCGCCTTGGAAGAAGAAGCAATAGGTGAGATAGCAAAGCGCGCTCGCTTCACGCCACGAACAGCAAACTACTTCTTGAAACGATGCCGGGATTATGCCCAAGTCCACAAGAAGGATTTGGATAAGAAAACAGTTTTTCTTGCACTTTCCCTGCTTGGCATAGACGAGCTTGGGCTTTCGGAAAATGACCGCCGAGTGCTGGAAGTGATAATAGGGAAATTCAACGGCGGACCAGTTGGACTCAACACCATAGCTGCCGCAACATCTGAAGAAGAAGCAACCATAGAGGAGGTAGTGGAACCATACCTTATACAAATGGGTCTTTTGGAAAGAACTCCTCGCGGACGTGTAGCTACCAAGAAAGCATATGAGCATTTAGGTTTTGATTTTATAGAAAAAGCCGAATAAAATTAAAAAGCACCCACAAACGTGGGTGCTTTTGCCTACTGTTCCTATGCTTCTTCAGCTGACAACTTTTTGCTGATAACGTTTATGTAATTGCGGATTTATTTCAGTGGTTCCAGATATTCTGCCCATAGTTAGATCAAAAAAATCTGAGTTATACTTTACTTCAGTAAATATACCCCTTAGGGTAACAGCACACTCTTGTGTTTCTCCATTTTTAGTAATACTGTCTATCACCCCTAAAAATGTTCTTTTTTCCATGTCTATCTTTTTCAGCTTAAATGTCACAAATTTGAATGGGTGACCAGATGGACTTTCTGAGATAAGTTTTCGTGCAGACTTCACATCTTCTCCTAAATGAAAAATGTGGAACTTGCATTGCTTTTTACCAAGCAAAGAGTCAATAAAGGATTGTGCGGGGATCCTGCCTTTGGCAGTCATTTCTACATCGTTGTGTTTCATAAATTATTTGATTTTAAAGTTAGACATATTTTATTATTCATTTTTATACTACGCTTGGAGTAGGGTATTGTCAACATTTGAATTTTGTCTGGATAGGCGTATAAATAAACCATGAGTCACTCGCAATGGGAAAAGAAAAAATACAAAAAAGCCGCAGAGAGCAATAAGATAAGCAAAATATACAGCAAGCTTGTCCGCCTCATAACCACTGAAGCGAAGAAGTCCGCCGGCAACCGCGAAAGTCCTGGGCTAAAACAAGCCATATCAAAAGCACGAGAGGTAGACATGCCAAATGACAATATAGAGCGGGCTATAAACAAGGCAAATGAAAGTGGAACATCTATGGAACAGATGATGTACGAAGCATATGGACCAGGAGGTGTAGGTATAATAATAGACGCTCTGACAGACAACAGAAACAAAGCGTCTCAGGAAATAAAACACATACTTTCTAAAAATGGATCATCTTTGGCAAGCACAGGCTCAGTAACTTGGGGATTTGAAAAATATCAAACACCTGAAGGCTTGGTCTGGAAGCCGATACAGACAATACAACTCTCTGCTGAAGACAGTGCGCTTCTGGAGAAAATTGTGGATGAACTGGAAGAAAACGACGAGGTACAAGATATTTACACCAACCAAGAAATATGAAAATACTATCTGTAGACCCGGGGTATGACCGCGTGGGCATAGCCGTCATAGAAAGGAAAACTGGTGAGAAAGAGAAGCTTTTGTATTCAGACTGTTTTACGACAGATAAAAATCGGGGCTTGAATGAGCGGATTTTTTCTGTTGGGCAAGAGATAGATAGAGTTATTAAACAATTTTCCCCAAACGGACTTGTGCTGGAAAAACTTTATTTCTCCAACAACAAGATAACCGCTATGGGGGTCTCTGAGGCACGCGGTGCAATAATATACGAAGCGCATAGAAATAGCTTGCCTGTAGCAGAATACACGCCTGTAGAAATAAAAGTTGCAGTAGCGAGCTACGGCAAGGCCACAAAAGAAGAAGTGCATAAAATGGTGGAAAAACTGATAGATTTGCCTACCAAAAAACGCCTAGATGACGAGGTGGATGCTATCGCTATCGGGCTTACAGCATTTGCTCACAAGGCTTTTTTGTGAATCCACAGGAAAGGTGTTTTCCCCTTGCAAAGACTTTTGGTATTTGATACAAATAATGCACAAATTATTAACGGTCGCAATTAAAATAAAATTTTTTAAATTTTCCATGAGTTATTTGGATGATGAAGTAGTAATGCAAACAGAAGACTTTATGAACTCAAATGCTGAAGACGGCAATGATTTCAATGAAGACGATCTGGACATGGACGATAATGACCTAGACTTTGCTGAAGATGATGCAGATGGTGATGAATTTAGTGAAGACAACGAGGAAGACGAATAATACAAAACCCCGCCAATGGCGGGGTTTTGTATTATTCTACAATAAACTTCACAAATCTTTTCTTACCTATTTTGACAGATATATCTTGTGTTATCGGCATGTTCGGATCAGTTATTTTTTCTTTTGTTTCCAGGTTAGTTATTGCACCTTCTTCTATAAGACGGCGAAATTCACTTTTTGATTCTACTACGGAGTTCGTAGTTACAGCATCGATTATCGCATTTCCAACAGAAACCTTGAACTCATCTATTTCTTCCGGTATTTCCCTTTTTTGAAACTTGGTCACAAAATCATCTTCTGCTTCTCTAGCCTTTGCTTCGCCGTGATAAATGGCAGTTATTTCAAGGGCAAGATTTTTCTTTGCATCCATTGGTGAATGATTTTTGATTATTTCTTCTATCTCTGAAATTTCAAGATGAGTACAATCAACAAAAAGCTGTCTCATGTTTTCATCTGGCTGAGCCATTATTGCTCCATACATTTGGGCTGGTTCAAAATCCAAAAACACCCCAGTACCTAGAGACTTTGACATCATCTTTTCTCCTGTCACGGGATTCTCAAGCAAAGTTGTAATCAGGACGTATTTTTCTTTATTTTTTAATTTTTTAAGAAGGGTCCTTCCCGCCAAGGCATTGAATTTCTGATCGTTGCCGCACATTTCAACATCCACATCCATCACTACAGAATCATAGCCTTGCATAAGGGGATAAAACATTTCATGTAGGTAGAGAGGTTTTTCTGCTTTCAATCTTTCTTGGAACATGTCGCGCTCTATCATTTGCTGAACTGTAAAATTGGAAGAAATATTTATCACATCTTCAAATGTCAGTTTGGAAAGCCACTCGTCGTTGTAAAGTATTTTTACAGGGTTTTCTTTATTATCAACATCGATTACAGGCTTTACCTGGTCTAGCCAAGTTTTCACATTTTCTACCACTTGCTCTCTAGTAAGCTGTTTCCTGGCAGAGTCTACTCTGTCTGTCGGATCGCCGATGCGGGCAGTAAAATCTCCAACCAAAAATATAACTTCGTGCCCTAAGCGCCTGAATTTTTCCAGTATTATGTAGTTTGTAGAGTGGCCTAGATGCAGCGATGTGCCTGTGGCGTCTGTGCCTATATATATGCGTATTCTTTTTCCAGAAGACAGTAGTTCTTTTAATGAATCCTTGGTTGGCAAAACTTCTTTGATAGATCTAGTCAAAATTTCATCTATTTTCTTGGCATCTGTATCTATTTTCATACTTAATCCACTTTACCACAAAACACTATTTTTGTCCTTTATAGTCACGGTTTTTGCCAGATTTGTGTTACTATTGTTACATATGAGAAAAAAAGTTGTTTCAGCCTTTGGCGGCAAGAAGCATTGGTTTAGAAATATATTACTCACAATTTTTGGCCTTGGTATAGCTTTAGCTGGGGTGGTTTTTATATGGATTGGTTCACTCAAGATACCGGACTTTAAGTCTTTTGACGACAGACGCGTAGAAAAGTCTACAAAGATTTATGACCGCACAGGCGAGGTCCTTTTGTATGATATACACAACAACTACAAAAGGACTGTTATACCTTTTACAGATATGGGAGACAACATAAAGAAAGCCACAATAGCAGTGGAGGATTCAGATTTTTATAATCACCACGGAATAAGGGTTAAATCTATAATTCGCGCAATTATTGCAAATGTACTACACATAGGCGGAACAACTCAGGGTGGTTCTACTATTACGCAGCAAGTTATTAAAAATAGCTTACTGACACAAGACAAAAAAGTTACCAGGAAACTTAAAGAATGGTTCTTGGCAGTAAAGCTTGATCAAGCGATGCCAAAAGACGAAATACTTGCAATATATCTAAACGAAAACCCGTATGGTGGTAGCGTTTATGGTATAGATGAAGCGGCAAAAACATTTTTTGGAAAAGAGCCGAAAGATCTTACTATGGCCGAAGCCGCATATATGGCAGCAATTCCAAACGCTCCGACATACTATTCTCCTTATGGTAAAAACAAAGACAAACTAGAGGATAGAAAGAATTTCATTTTGAGCAGAGAAAAAGATTTAGGAATGATAACCCAAGAAGAGTTTGATGCAGCCAAGGCTGAAGTTGTGGAATTCAAACCCCAAGAACTCGTCGGGATAAAGGCGCCTCACTTTGTTTTCTATATAAAAGACTATTTAGAACAAAAGTATGGGGCAGATGCTGTAGAATACGGTGGACTAAAAGTTATAACAACTTTGGATGCAAGTTTACAAGAGAAAGCAGAAAAAATAGCTTCTGAAAACGCAATAAAGAACGAGAAGGATTTTAAAGCTACAAACACAGCGGTAGTTGTAATAGATCCAAAAACTGGTCAAATACTTACTATGGTTGGCTCTAGGGATTATTTCGACCCAAATATAGACGGAAAGTTTAATGTGGCTACAGCTTATAGACAGCCCGGATCTTCATTTAAACCTTTCGTATACGCCACGGCTTTTACAAAGGGGTATACTCCAGAGACAGTACTTTTTGATGTTCCAACAGAATTCAACGCCAGTTGTTCTGCTTATGGCGCTGGTAAGAACTGTTATATGCCGGATGATTACGACGGTCAGTTCCGCGGGCCAATGGAACTTAAAAATGCCTTGGCTCAGTCCATAAACGTGCCTGCTGTAAAACTTTTATATCTTGTAGGAATAAAGGATGCAATAAAAACAGCAAAAGATATGGGGATAAGATCACTTAACGAACCTGACAGATATGGACTTACCCTTGTGCTTGGAGGCGGAGAAGTTTCCTTGTTGGACATGGTTGGTGCTTATGGTACTTTCGCAAATAGTGGAATAAAAGAAAAAACAGCAGGTATACTTAAAATAACAGATTCGAGCGGAAATACTTTGGAAGAATATAACGAAGAAAAGGCGCAGGTTTTAGACAAAAATGCGGCCTTAACTATTTCTCAGATACTTTCAGATAATGTTTTGCGCACACCGCTTTTTGGAGCAAACTCCACCTTAAATGTTTCTCCAAACGTAGCTGTAAAAACTGGTACTACAAACTTGAACAAAGATGCGTGGATGATAGGTTACTCAACATCTGTAGTTGTGGGAGTTTGGAGCGGTAACAATGACAACACTTCTATGAAAAAAGGTTCTACTGTGTCTGGTCCCACCTGGAACGCAGTTATGAAAGAAGCATTAAAAACATATAAAGAAACACCTTTTGAGGAACCACAAGATAATCCAAATACAGATACTTTGAAGCCAGTTTTCCGTGGTAAATGGCTTGGAGGAGAAAGCTATATATTGGATTCAATTTCCGGCAAACTTGCAACAGAGTTCACTCCGCCAGAAACAAAGGTAGAAAAGATAATAACGAACGTGCACGATATACTTTATTGGGTAGATAAAAGCAATCCTTTGGGAGAAAAACCGGCTGATCCGAGCAAAGATCCTCAATTTAAAAATTGGGAGACTGCTGCACAAAACTGGTGGAATAAAAATAAAAATAACTATCCTGTGGTTGATGAAAACTCTATACCAACAGAATACGACAACATACACACAGCTGAATCAAAACCAGTTGTATCTATAATAACACCTACAGAAAATTCTACATTCAGTAAAACTGACAATATAACAGTATCTTTCAACTTCCAGGGTATGTATCCGCTGCAAAAAGCAGATATATTTATAAATGGGATATTTATAACAAACCTAAGTGGTCAAAATACTTACACATTTAGTCCTCAAGATATAGAAAGTATAGATAGTATGAATGAGTTAAAGATTATAGCAAAAGATTCTGTATTTAACACAAACGAAGCTAGTGTTCATTTTATGGTAAATTAGCTACCAGTTTATACTAGATATGGGGATTTTCTCCTTTCTGAAAGCATCTAAAATCTCATCTTTTTTAATAAAAAGATGAGATTTTAATGTTTGTGAAATATTAAAATGTATTGACGTTTTTTTTATTTCAACATTTTCTTCTTTTAATTCTAAATTTGCTTTTTGCTTAACAATACGAATAATGGAGTTTTTTAAATCCTCTTTAGATAAAACTATTTTTTTAAAAAATCCTAAAAAGTTATTTAGCTTTCCATCCATATTATCTGTTCATTGGCATTACTAAGTAAGTAAAAGATAGATCATTTACTCCATGTATTATTACCGGTTTGTTTGATCCGCTCACTTTTATAACGATACTCTCCTGATTGATAGACTGAAAACAATCAAACATGTACTTATAGTTTACATTCAAGTCAACGCTTTCTCCAGAAAATGACCCGTCTATAGAAGTTGTATTTTCTCCTATGTCACTGTTTTGTGCTTTCATTACCATTTTCTTAGAAGAAGGGTTTATAGAGACGGTTATTTGATTGAATTTATCAGAAAAAATATTTGAAACTTTCAAAGAATTTATAATATCCTGCTTCAATACAACAACTTCTGTCGTATTGAGTTCTTTTTTAGGAATTATTTGCTTATAGTCTGGGTATACTCCGTCTATAACACGAGATGTAATATATAGACCATTTGTTTTCATTACAATCTGGTTTTTACCAACAACCAACTTTATATCTGTATCCAAATCACTGCAAACCCGTATTATTTCCACGATATTTTTATAAGGTATTATTATGGGAGAAAATTCATAAAGTTCTTTTGTTTTTATCCTCTTTTCAGCAAGACGGAAAGAGTCTGTAGATACAAAAACTATTGAACTTTCTTCTGGATACACATAAACACTGGAAATTTCTGGTTTTATTTCTGAAGTTGAAGCACTATAATAAACCGCCTTAATTCCTTCTATAATCTTATTTAAAGAGATTTCAATCTCACTTCCTTCTACATCCGGCAAAGTAGGAAAATCATCCACAGGATAGCTTTTAACAACAAATGAATTTCTTTTTGTAGATATGTTCATATTTCCATTTGAAATTTCTATATTCACAACCCCATCGTCATACATATTTGAAAAAAGATTTGAAAGCACTACTCCAGATACAGCGCAAGTACCCCCTTCTTCTACTTTTGCAGGTATCTCAAGTTCTATACCAAGACTTAAATTTGTAGCTCTAAGTCTTAAACTTTTACCTTCTTTGTCCGCTGTAAACAAAATAGATGAAAGTATGGGTAATGTTAGATTCTTGCCTGTCACTCTATCAGCCGATATTACAGCTTTCTTCAGTTTTTCTATTTGGCATTCTATTTTCATATATGTGTATTTCTTTTATTTAATAATTAAATACTTATATTAGCGCGGTGGATATGTGTATAACTCTAAAATCTACTTATAAATTAACAGTCAAAGTTGATTTTGTGTATGTGTATATCTTGTGGATTATTTTGGTAATTTGTTAATAAAAATTAAAGCTACGTTTATTGATATTTTATATTCACCTATGCACTCATGTTTATTCATAACTTAAACATACTTTTCCACATTATTTAAACAATGTTCTTAACTGGTCTATTTCTTGTATAAGTGAAGGGTCAGTTTTTAAATCCTTTTTAATTTTAAGACACGAGTGAATAACTGTAGTATGATCTTTTCCACCAAGTTTCTGCCCTATTAATGGGTACGATACATTAAAATCTTCTCTTAAAATATACATTACAAGCTGACGAGCCTTTACAATCTCTTTCCTCCTGGTTTTGTCATATATAGAATCTTCCTCAAGATTAAAAAAGTCAGCAATAGTCTTTACTACATCTTTTATAGCAACATTTTTCTTTGGCCTTATATTGTTTTTTATAAGCCCCTTAACTTCATTTATGGTAAGTGATCTATTTTTTACCTGAGATTGGATAATTATAGAATTTAAGCTACCCTCAAGTTCTCTGATACTTCCCTGTAAAGAAGAAGCTAGATATTCAAGTATGTTTTCCTCTATGTGTATATTACTATCTTTCATTTTTGCTTTAAGAATAGCCAACCGTGATTCATATTCAGGCTGGTTTACTTCCACTATCATTCCAGCAGAAAAGCGTGTTTTAAGTCGATCTTCTATACCTGGAATATGGTTTGGGTGTTTATCTGAAGAAAATACTATTTGTTTGTTGTTCTCGTATAAGGTGTTAAAAAGATGAAAAAGCTCATCTTTTGTTCTTTCTTTTGTGGATATGAATTGTATATCATCTATAATGAGGACGTCATATTTTCTATACTTCTCCTTAAACTTATTTTGAGTATTAAACTGGACAGAGTTTGTAAAATCTATAGAAAATTTTTCCAGGGTAACATAAAATACCTTTTTGTTCGGGTATTTGTTTTTCATGGTGTTACCTATGCCTTGTATAAGATGTGTTTTCCCTAGTCCAGTGTCTCCATATATAAATAATGGGTTATATGCAGCTCCAGGCTTGTTTATTATCGCCTGGGCTGAAGCATGAGCAAGCTCGTTGAATGGACCAACAATGAAAGAATCAAGGTTATATCTAGGATTTAGATTGTCATCTTTGTTTATATAAAGGTCTTGCAAAGGCAACTCATGATGATTGAAAACAGCTTTTTCTTTAACAGTATCCTGTGCTCTGTTTTTTGTGTCATATTTACTTATTATATATTCTACTCCCCTTGTATCTTCGGCAAACATCATAAGAGTTTTTAAAATGAGTCTGTTGAACTTTTTGTACAGCCAGTCCTTAACAAATTCATTTGGAACTCCTACATACACTGTTCCAGCGTCGGTTTTTACTATAGAAGTATTTCTAAACCAAGTGCTAAAGTTCGGCTTAGAAACTTCTTTCTCAAGTTCTATCAAACAGTTGTCCCAAAGCTCTTTAGTATCCATAAAGTAAACCCATTATATTCTCTTATTTAAACTTTGCAAAATTATGCACAGGTTTATTTCTATGTGTATAACCTGTGGATTAGTGTGAAAACCTATTTTTATAAGAAAAACAAAAATGATTTGCGAAAATAAAAAGATTGTTGTATACTTCCCTATATGTCAGTTACATATCAACCGAAAAAGCGCAAGCGATCCAAGACACACGGATTCCTAGTCAGAAATAAGACTAAAAATGGCCGAAAGGTTATCCAGCGTCGCCGAGCTCAGGGTAGGAAACGCTTGGCTGTTTAATAATATGCTTAAAAAATCAAAGCGCGCTACAACCCACCATATAAAACAGCTTGCTTTAGGTAGAAAGACCCTTCACGGGGGTTTTTTTACTTTATCCTTGAGATATATGGATAAAAAGGACGAAAACAGCCGTTTTGCAGTCATTGTTTCAAAAAAAGTCGGCAAAACGGCTGTTTCTAGGAATAAAATCCGCAGACAGGCATATTCAGCCATTTCTAATCTTACAAAATCTGCAAAAAAAGGTATTTTATGTGCTTTTTATGCTAAAAAAGAAGTTAAAACCGCAAAATATCTTTATATTTCAAGGGATATTTCAGAATTACTAAAAAGTGCAGGGATAATATGAATACCTTGGCTATATGGTTTATAAAGTTCTACCAGCATATACTTCGCCCTCTTATTGGAAACCGAGGAAATTGTGTTTTTTATCCAACCTGCTCGGAATATGGTATTCAAGCCTATAAAAAATACAACTTTTTTAAGGCTACTTGGCTCACTATCAGGCGTATATCTCGCTGTCACCCTTGGCAAAAGAACCATATTGACCCGTTGCCATAGAAATTGTTTAGCTTATTTTGAATAAAAGCAGTTTTGAGGTACAATAGTTGGATGCTAAACACTATTTGGACAGCCGTTTTATATAAACCACTCTATAACGCCCTTATCTCACTTATATCACATATTCCTGGGCACAGTGTGGGGTTGGCGGTTATTGGTCTTACAGTTCTTGTAAAGCTTGCCCTATTCCCTTTAACAAGGAAGTCTATAACCAGCCAAGCCAAGCTAAAAGCTCTTGAGCCAGAAATAAATAAAATCAAAGAACAATATCCTCAAAAGGAAGTCCAGGCACAAAAAACACTGGAACTCTACAAAGAATACAAAGTAAATCCATTTTCCGGTTGCCTGCTTATTCTGATACAACTCCCAATAATCTTTGCCCTTTATTATGTATTCTTCAAAGGTTTGGACTTCAATCCAAAAATGCTTTACTCTTTTGTTCAGTTTCCAAAGATTATGAACATGGATTTCTTGGGTATTGCTATGAATGGTAAAAGTATAGTGCTTGCAATACTTGCCGGAGTAACACAATTTATCCAAGCGCATCTTTCTACTTCTCTTCCTAAAAAAGATCCAAACCAAACAGGCTTTGCTTCATCTTTTTCTCAAAGTATGAATATCCAGGTGAAGTACATATTACCTTTGATTATCATCTTCATTGGATATAAAGTTTCTGCAGCCGTAGCTATTTATTGGGTGACAAGCAATACCTTCACTATAGTCCAAGAAATGTTTGTCCGCCGCAAGATGAAGAAAGAAGGCGTACTAGCATTGAAATAAAGATATGAACCGAAAAGAGATAGAAAAAAGCATACATGACATGTTTTCAAAGACAAACCTTGTAATAAACGAAGTCTCAATAAAAGACGACGAAGATACGGGTATGGTTTGGTTTTCTATCCGTACTAACGAGCCAGAGCTTTTTATCGGCCGCGGAGGTGAGACTCTGCAGGCGTGGAACCATATAGTTAGGAAAATGGTGGAGAAACAGCTGACGGGAGCAGAGGCATTTACTGAAATAATGATAGATGTGAATGACTACCAAAAGAAAAAAGTAGATAACCTGAAAACTATCGCACACATGATGGCAGAGCGCGCAAGATTTTTTAAATCAAGCGTAGATGTAGATCCTATGTCTGCATATGAAAGGAAAATAATTCATGCTTTTCTATCTACTAAGGGCGATGTAAAAACAGAATCTATCGGCGAAGGCAAAAACCGCCACATAGTTATAAAATACGTTGGATTATAAATAATAATCCCCAGCAAATATAAAAATTCTTGTCTCGTTGGATCCCCCGCAGAGAGGGTTAAGCGCAAGAATTTTTATATTTGCTGGGGATTTAGTTTAGCTTAAGCTCCCACAAGCTAGAATCTTTTTTGTTTATGAAGAATAGTTTATCTCCTGCGCTATCAAGCTTTGGAGAAACTACATCTATATCCTGTCCAACTTCATCTAGTGGATCAGAGATTATTGTAGATGTGCCATTCTTTGTATCTATCAGCCATATTTTGTCCGAGAAGCTTACCAATCCTTGGTACCAGTCATCTGGGTATTGTCCGTCTGGCATATAAGTGGGCA
The DNA here is from genome assembly GCA_039809265.1 of Minisyncoccia bacterium. GTDB lineage: Bacteria > Patescibacteriota > Minisyncoccia > Phycocordibacterales > UBA9973 > JBDHUR01. The sequence goes on along the minus strand of JBDHUR010000001.1, from coordinate 70,650 downwards.
CACCGCAGTACAATATATCTGTATCCTTCCAAACACACTTGGATGGCAATGTGGTTGTCGGCAGTACCAAGCGGCTATTTTTTGTTTGATCAAAAAGTGTAAAAGCGGGCGCTATGCCGACAGTGTTACCATATACAAATTTTGTTTTATTTGGATTTACAAGTGTTGTTAGTCCAGCAATGCCACCTATCAGCTTACTGAATGACTTTGTGTCGGTGTTTACTATATACGCATACCCTGCTACACGAGAGGAAGCTTTTGTGGTAAGTACCACAGTGTTTGCATTTATATATTGTGATTTCCATTCAGTGAAGGGAGAAGAAAATACTTGAGTTGTTTTATTTTGTTCTGGTGTGGAAACATCGCCAACTGTGCCGTTGTTAAACTCTGATAAAGAGAAAAACTTGCCGTTTGAAGGCGAGGCGCTTAGGTCCAGGATGTTTTCCTCAAGGAATGTTCCTTTCAGCTCAGTCTGCCCCGTGTCTTTGCCTATGGTATGGTCTGCAACAGTACCGAGGAATGACTGTATGGTTTTTGTCTTATCATCCAAATATCGCAGTATCACAGAATTTGTATTTGGGATAAATACAGCCTCCTGCACGCGAGGGATAGTGGTGTTGGTTATTTTCGCGATGTTTGTATTTTCTACCAAAGTTTCGTATACGTGACCTGTGGCCTTCTGCACGAAGCGCAAAGCATCTTTTTGCTCAACTTTTGGATCTACGCTAGGCTTGGTGCAGTCAAAAGGAGTATTCAGTTTCGCTCTAGTTTGTGCATCTACCTTGCCTGAAGGATCAAGTGGAGCGTTTGTTGCAGGGTCTATGTTTCTAAACATTGTTTGGAAAATCTTCAGAGAATTTTCTGTCTTTTCATCAAAGCTCGTAGTCTCTTTCCCTACTGAGCCGACACCAGAGACTGCTAGCTGAAGTTCTTCACACTGGTTGAAAAGTTTTTGTAGTTCCTTCACTTGGTTATCTTTGCTGTCGCGAGCCAAATCTTTGGTGAAAGTAATACCAGCTTTTACTGTCACATATTCTTTTGCCACAGCATTTCCGTCTGGTGCTACATTTACCATGGCGAAACCAAACCCCGCTACAGGGTTACCGGATATCTGTACAAGGTTTTGTTCTTTTGCGACAGATGCCGCTGGTTCCTCATCTTTTGTTTCTGTTGACGGAGTAAGAGGCTCTTCGTCCGTAACTTTAGTATCTGATCCAAATGGGAAAAAGTCGCGAAGTGTTATACCTCCTCCGTTCGTAGTGCCGTTCTCGTTTACTGCTCCATTTCTGCTCTTCAAGTACCACAAGCCGCCAAACACCGCTGCCCCGACCAGTACTATTATTAGAAATGTCTTAATTGCTTTTTTCATCTGTTATTTATTATAACTTGAAGCATGGTCATTATTCCAACCCCAGACATGGTAATGATTTCCCTCATCAACAAACTCTATTCCATCTGTAACATACAGTACACCCCACCCAGTTATCTGCCCTATTTTTTTACCGCTAGTCACATATTTTACAAAGTTTGAGGCCCGGGAGTTGTTTCTTAAGTCAATCTTATCTTTTCCAGGACCATGTGATTTATGAAGCCAAAATTCTGTTCCGCCAGTTATTGTAAGTTCACAATTAGGACACTTTGTCCTAATTTTTTGCAGCCCAACAGTAACCTTTGAAGGTATGCCAGCCAATGCTGTGCAGCCTGTTTGTCCAACTGTATCACAGATGGGTTTTGAACTGTTTGAACCACTTACATCGACATTTAAAGTTTTGAGTGTGCCAAGCATATCAGATGTTTTAGGTGTTGGAAAAACATCGTCTATTTTGTCTCGATTTTTATATGGATATGATGTGTAGTTAGCACCAGTTGGTGGTTGTGTCTCTGCTTCATCACTATCTATGAGAGAAGGGTCAACTGTTATAGAAACCTTCTGTAAATCCAGATTGAATATGAGCAAATTTGGATTTAGTGTATTTAGTATAACCCATGCACCAAGGACAAGCAGAAGCCCAATGATTGCATTCATCATTCTAGACTTGCCATCTGCTTTTTCAGAAAACGCATCTGTAGACATGTACTGTATGCCTCCAACTACCAGCATCACCACAGCCAATACTCCAGCAAGGCCTATACCTATCTTGAATATTATTGCAAGGTATCCGCCTATACCTGTCGTTTGTACATTTATCTTTGAAAGTCCCGGAAGCGGAGCAAGCAAGCAGTACTCCCCTGGTACGCATGTAGTTGTTGTTGTGGTATTACTGCTGTTTTGGTTTATAACTGTGCCGGCAGAAGCAGCTGTTGTGAATAAGTTGTCGTGGTAAACTTCTTTTGTGTCTGTGTTGTAAACTTCATAATAGTAAGTTGTATCTTTCTCTAGATTTTTGATCTCTGCTGTTGCAGGCAGGCTGTTGGAAGTGGTCGTCGCAGTGCGGAAGAATTCCCCTATGTCTTTGGTATAGTCGCTGTCTGTAAAGTCCTTTTTGCCAACGCCATATTTTAGGCTAAGTCCGAGTGCTTTTCCGTCTGGATTTACCATAAACTTTATCGTTGCACTAGTATCTGTCATTGACTGTGTGTCTAATACCACACTTGTCAGTTCCCCATTTTTATATGAAGCGCCTGTTGCAAGTGTGGTGTAGCATATCTCACTGCCATATATAGGTGTATTGGAAGGATCGCTGGCATCTACTACCACAGAGCAGTATGTAGTATTTGGTGCAAGGCCAGAGATGGTTTGGTACACCACACTGTTGTATGCGGAGCCTTTTTCTCCAACACCAGTGTTTCCATAAGCTGAAGTGTTATTGTAAACACCTTTTTCTCCCACGCTTGTATTACCATATCCTGTAGTATTGTTTTTACCAGTTCTTTCCCCCACACTTGTGTTCCCATACCCTGTAGTATTTCCTGTCCTACCCTCTATTGGCGGCACACTGGCATCATCCAGCAAGGTAAACGGGTTGGTATATACATATGAAGCTTGCGGGTTGTTTTGCTCTACTGTGCCTATTTTTACGCTTTGGTTGTCTGGGTTTAATATGCGTCCGGTTATTAGTACAGAAGTGTCTGTCAGTTCGTTGGTCTGCATTTCTGTTCCAGATACTGCACGAGAGATAAATGGCAAGGATGCGATGAATGCAACAATAAAAATCCTCATTGCTATCATCGCCTTATTTTTCATTATCTTTTTGAAAGTCATACTGCTTTACTTTATTATGTCTACAAAAAATGTCTGGTCTATGGATTGGAAAAGTTTACTTGCGGACTCCAAGTGCAAGCCAACTTTTGCTTGTCCTGTTTCCCCGGCGCTTTTTATGACAAGTGTATTTGCCGGTGAAGGCGTGTCTATGTTGTTGTTGTTTATGCTCCATCTGTAAAGCAAGTCTTTGGCGGCAGGATTGCTCACAGAGAAGAAATACGGCACGGCTACGACCGTGGCTTCGTTGTTGGTCAGTCTATAGCCTTGGTTCAAGGCACTGGCATATACAGGGCCGATGCCTGCTGCGTCTTCATAGAATATTATTTTAGGTTTACCTGTCACTATGGTTACGCTTCCTTCCCCGCCACTGTTGCCAGATACTGAGGCTGCATTTGCAGATATTGTTTCTTCTGCATTCAGGTAGCTTGCCTTGAAAACGTAGCTATTTTTACTAAAGCCAGATGCGCTTTGGTCTGCTGCAAAGTTCTTTTTCCAATTGTAAACAAAGTTGCCGGTTTGAATGTCGGTATTGTTTGTCTTGTTGTTGGGTATTGCCACAACTTTTATTACAGCTTCGGATGAAGGCAGTGCTTTTCCTTCATAGAACGGTGGAACATAAGAGTCTACCGCTTCCCACAACATGTCTACTTCTGAGGGGCTGACAACTATCCTTTTGTCAAATCTATTCAATCCATTTATAACTATAGATACATCTATGGTTGTTGTTGAGCCCACGTCACCCACTTGCACACTGAACTCTTTTATGCCGGTCCCACTGTTTTTTATCTTGCCGTCTTGTGTCCAAGTCATTCGCGCTTTATCTAGGTCTACCGTGTAGCTTGTTAAAGATATCGTCAAAGTCTGGTTCGGTGCCGGTATTTCCGGTGAAAGTTCCACCGATACATCGTTGGCAGTAAAAGAAGAATCAAGCAAAGATTGAGCCAAAGCGTTGGCTGGTGAAATAAGTATAGACAAAAAAGCAAAAGCCAACACCGCTTTTAAGGCAAACTTTCTAAACGAGTTTGCAAATATGCTTATCTTCATCTATCTAAGTATAAAATACTTTGAGCAAAAAAACGAGGGAAAACTGTTACTTTACACCGCGTTCCGCTGCTTCTAGTTCATCCTTTGATTTCTTTATTGCTAACACCTGCGATGGGTCGGAAGTTATTATTTGGTCTTCTGTATATGAAGATATTATCTTTATAGCAACATGCTTTAGTCCGGCAAAGAATATCCCTTCCCCGACATTGGATTCCAGTAGCAGATATTTTTCTTCGTCTGTAAGATTAAAGGTTTTTTGCAGCAGGTCTATAGAAGACGGAGACTGTTTCAATAGGAGTTGTAGGGAGCTGTTTGTAACGATGGGTACGCCGTATGGACTGCGCATGAAGTCTCCCACGTCTTGGGTTATGGTGCAAAGTCCCAAGTAGTACTTTCTGCCTCGCTTGGCTATAGAGTAAAGGAAAGAGGCTGTGTCGTCTGACTTCATCATCCACCAAGCTTCATCCACCACTAAGAGGCGTTTTTTCAGTGTCTTTCTCACGGCGTTCCAGATAAAGTGCGTGACTATGTACATTGCTACCGGCTTCAGCTCATCTTCCATGTCTCTCACGGAGAACACTACGAATTTTTTATTTATGTCTACGTTTGATGGCTGGTTTAGAAATGTAGACCAAGAGCCTCTAGTGAACTTGGTTAGGCGTTGTATCAGAGACTCTGATCCATCCATGCCAGCAAGCACCATCTCAAAGTCTGTCAAAAGCGGCGGTTCAATGTTGGAGAAGTCGGAGTCTGCAGTTATGTCTTTGATTGCGTAAGTTTCTGTTATTGCTCTGTCTACTATAGAGTCTTCTTCTGGGGTCAATCCGCCAAGCATGATACGGAATAGGCCAACGAGGTTTATGACATTAGAACGAAGCACATCTGCCGGGGTTTCGTCTTCTCGCGGCACCGGCAAGTCAAAAGGGTTTATGTGATGTTGCGAAGACAGTGATATGTTGAAGTATCTTCCACCCACTGCTTCAGCTAAATACTCATACTCTCTTTCCGGGTCTATGACAATAACTTCTGTGTCAAACATGAGTGTACGAAGTATTTCCAGCTTCGTAGCATAAGATTTTCCAGAGCCTGACTTTGCAAAGATGATAGAGTTGTAGTTTTCAAGAGAAAATCTGTCAAATATAACAAGTGAAGAGTTGTGCCTATTCACCCCGTAAAGTATTCCTTTGTCGGAAGTTAGGTCGAAAGAAACAAATGGGAAGATGGATGAAAGCGGTTCGGAGTTTAGTTTTTGGTGCACGTTCAGTATGTCATTGCCTATGGGTATCACAGAGTCAAAGCCTTCCTCTTGCTGGAAAAGGGCAGGTTTCAAGTATACCAGCTTTGATTCCAATATAGACTTTATCTCGTTTTCTATCTTGAACAAGTCGTTTTCGTTATTGCCGTAAACTGTAATATAAAGCCCAACATCAAATATCTTCTCTTGCGCTTGCTGTAGGTTGTCTCGCAAAGATTCTAGGTCTTGGTATGCAGTGTCCAGCATCGGGTCTCGCACCAGACCTTTGCTTTCGCGGATGCTTATCTGGCTTTGCACTTCCGCTACCTTTTTCTGGAAGTCTCGCAAAATTTTGGCTGTTTCTATGGGGTGTATGAAGATGGATACATCAAATATCTTGTCCAAATTTATGATCGGAGAGAACCAGTTGTCTGACAAATACCTTGGATAAGATATGACAAAGAAAGTGCGTGCCATTTTGTCTCCAAGGTTTAGCGCCTTCGGCTCTATCTTTAGCGCCGAAGGCGCTATAATATCTTTGAACTCTAATGTTGCCGCTTCGTATATTTCTGTAGGTAAAACAGGCAAAACCGCCCTTTTATTATTTCCAGCGTCTGTTTTCTTTTTTAAGAAGTCTAAAATTGCCATGTTGTTAGCTTTGCGTATCTAGTTTTATAGATTGTGTAACTTCTCCTGGGTTGAAAATTTTGTAAAATAGCTCCACTATCTCTTCTGTCCCAAGCTCCACTGTGCGGATACCTACACGAGACAAACCCTGCTGTATTACCCCTATGCGCTGGTCCAGTTGACTCCTTTTCTCTTCAAAGTCCAGCTGCTCAGTGCTTTTTTTATCCGGCTGGCTTTTTTGCCCAGGGATCAAATTCTTCAGTCCGCTAACTGCTCCGCCGGCAGAAAGTGCAGGTTGGGTGTACGGTACGGTTATGAAAAAGCTTTTTGTCATTATATTTACACTATCTGTAAAAGACCTTATAAACTCTATGTACTCCCTTGTTTGTATTTTAAGCAACGGCTCAAGCTGTTCTTTCATCCTGTTTTCCAGCAAGTTTAAGTATGGACGTATGTCTAGCCTTCGGGACTGGACAGATATTTGTGTAGAAAAGTCTAACGAGTTCAAAAAAGTCTGAAACTGTAAAAGGGTAGCCTGCTGTTCATCCGCGGACTTGAGAGAGAGGTTTATAGAAGAAGCAAGCAAAACAGCTCGTACCCCGCCGTCTTTTAGTATTATGACGCCGTCTCTGACCTCTTGTATCGGTACAAAATCTTGAGTTGCTCTAGCATTCAAAGCCATATATGGCACATTGTATCACCAATTTTGTTTTTTAATTGTTAATTGCCTTTATTTACATCCAGCACATCCAAACTCCAAGATATGTCTTTTAGCTTGCTTTCAGAAAGCTTTGGCACGTAACTCTCTGCTGCCGGTTTCTGTGCAGCGTCTGTCTTGTCTGTGCTTTTCTTTTCCGGCGGAGCTTTTTTCCAAACGTACAGCTTGTTTTTGCCAAGGTAGCCTATATATGCCTCAAGTATATATATGAAAGGTTTTTCGTTTACTCTATAGAAAGTCAAAGCAAGAGAAAGAGCTATGACCGGCAACATTATAATTATAGCTACAACGAGGGGCAGAGTTTTGTAAAGTAAAAAGCATATCCCCGCTCCTCCAGCCAGATACAAAAATTGTCGGAACGTAAAAGGTCCAAAAATTTTGTCTTCAACATCTATAAATTGTGGGACTTTGAATTGCATAAGGCAGCTTTCAGCTATTATATTATTTCCCTATAAGGATCAATTTTTGCTGGTGGCTCGCCTGCTGTATTTGTTGGCAAGTCTGTCGATGGCGCTTTTGGTGCAGGTATTGGAGCGGGGCCAGCTGCTTTACCTGTGGCGCCTGTCTGCGCAGGCGCCACAGGTTTTGGTGTATATGTTGTCTCTTTTGTTGGCATGGTATAAACACCAGAGAATTGCTTGTCTATAAATGAAGGCTTGCTTTCCGTAGGGTGCTCTATGCCATTTAGGATATTTTCGCGTGTCTGAAGTCCAGATGCTGGTAGTCCAGAGTTTGGTAGTACTGTTGCCTTCACATATTCCTCGGAAGTTGGGCGTGTTTTCTCTATCTCTATTCCAGATTTCTCTAGCTCCGCTTGGTCTTTAGCGCTTACAGTCTGTATGGATGTGGTGTTTGTTTCAGCCGTGTTGTTTGCTTGAAACCCGGCAGCATCCATCTCTTCCTCGCTGTGATGCCAAAAAGTCTCGCTATCATCATCCTCTTCTTCTATTGGTGTATTTATTTCCTTTAGCTCATTACGAATAGTAGAAAATATTTGTGTGTTTACATCATCCACTATTTTATTCACTACGGCTTCGTCCTGTATTCCAAGCTTTTCGGCAATCTCACTTTTATAATTATTAGGTGAAGTTGCTCCGAGCATGACAAATGTTGTGACAAGTTCCAAGTCCCCAAGCTGTGCAACTGTTAGTTTGTTGTTTTTGCCTATATCTACAATTTTGTTTTGATAATCTGAAGAAACTATAGCTTTTTGTAGCGCACCAGGAACGCTAGCATATAGGTCTTGTATTTTTTGAATAATTTCTTGATTGTCCATATGTTCTTAGTATACCCTACTTTTCATTTTTCAAGTGTTGAATTAGTGGTGTGAATGATCCCCTCCTCCACCTCCTCCACTGTGTGAAGATGCCGATGGTGTGTCTTGTCCACCACCGCTAGGCTCTCTGTATGTTGAGCCACTACCATGGTAGTGTGGAATGTGTCCATTTGCAATACTTCTGTTCGTGGTACCACTGTATTCAAGTACTTGTCTAAGTCCACCCATGACTGCTCCTACTCCAGCTCCAGCAAACGTGCCTGCTCCAGGAATAGCAGTCCCTACTGCTGCACCTACTGCTGCGCCCCTAGCCGCACCTTCGCCAAGTTCTCTTAGTACTTGCCTTACACCGTTATAGTTTGTTTTAAGATTAGCTACTTCTACTTTACCAAGCTTGTTGGAAACCTTATTAAATTCTTTTACTAAGGTGTCAGATTTTTCTTTTGCATCATTTTGAGATTTTTCTAGCTGCTTTCTTTGTTCTACTAAACCTTTAAGTGCGTCGCTTGTAGATTTTATAAGTGCTTTATCTCCCTTTTTTTGTGCCTCGCTTACTTTTTTTGCCGCTTCTTTCATTTTTTGATTTACATCATTTATATCTTTTCCTATATCAAGCCTGTGTTGCAGGGCTTCATTTTTTTCTTTATTTTTTTCGTCTTTTTCTTTTCTCAGTTTCTTTTCCAAACCAGGGGTTATTTCTTCACCAAATTTCTTTATATTACCCAATTCATCTCTTTCGTCATCCAGATATCGTTTACCAGATTTTCGACGCAAAACAGATTCGTGGTTTTTTTGTCTCGCTGTTTTTAAGCGCTCTTTGTTTTTCTCCATCTTTTGTATACCCAAAGACTCTTCCATGTGTGCGTCTTTCTTGTCTGTCACAACTTTACCGTTTTTATCTACATATTCTCCGTTTGAGTTTATGGCATATGTTTTACCACCTTTCTCATATGCTCTAATGTTTGTATCAACTATAGATAAGCTTTCTGTTAGTTTTTGAACACGTCGCTGTGCGTCCTTTTTTTCTTGAGATCCATCTGCCATTGTTGTTATGGCTGCTTTCTCCACACGTATTTTGTTTTGTATATCTTCTTTTATATCTTTGTTTTTTGATTGCTTTTCTTTTTCGGCGTTTACTTTTTCTTCTTCTTGTTCATAAGCGTGGTGGTCATAACTGTCTTTCCATCTACTTGCTTCCTTTTCTGCCTTTTTTGCCTGTAGTCCTACCCAGCCACCTTCTGTGGATTTGGTATTCAGACCGGCAAAAGATAAACCCTTATTCAGGTTCATGCCTGTTGCTTGAGAAACTTTATTTCCAACCGTTGTGTTGCGAGCATCAAAACTTGATTTTGATAGAAATTCTGCGCTTTTTAGTTGCATTTTTGCCATCCTGTCTCCTTTTGCTGCTCTATCTTTTAACTCTTCACTGCTCGCAGCTTTGTTGGCGAGTCTGCCAATAGTACCACGGCCAAGCATCGCTGCTCCGCCTGTCAGTGCGCCCACACTAAATCCAGCCACAGCTGTGCCTGCCTGTGCTGCCATTTTACCAAGTTCTCCAGACCAGTCTACCACTATTTTCCTTGCTCTTTGTAGAAGTACTACAATGATGAGCAACGGTATTACTACTCCAAGTATCGCAAGTGTTGTGGTTTTGTCTCCCATTGCATTTGCTATGAAGTTTGTATTCATGAACATGAGTATGAGATACATAAAGAACATAAACATTGGCACCATCATTGCCAAGCGAACAAGGTTGCCCCACCACTTACTATGATGCATGTCTCCCAGCGCTCCCGCAGAACTAGAAGGAAGTATGTATGATATGAATGCCAATGGTGCAAATATCATAGCAAGCCAAAGTCCTGCTACACGAGAAAGAAATAGGAAGCCAACAGAGAAAAATACCCAAATACCTATACAGTTTATAACAGACATTATGAGTGTGATTATTATGAATTGTCCGGGGGCTGGTTCACCATTCGTTCCACCATCTGTTGATCCATCCTTTACACCTGTGCCGGTGTTTATCTTAAGTGTTCCAGCTTGAGCAAAAAGCTTTTGTGGGTTAAATTTACTAACTATAGCCGTGGAAATATTTTTTACATTTTTATCACTGAATACCCATTGGTTGTTGGATCCTTCATCTTGCACGTCTATTTGATTATAAAAAACCCCAGCCAGAATATTAGATGCGTCTATTATTACTCTGGCAAAAAACAAGCTGAAATTTAACAGGAGAGCTATAATTATCACCATACCTATTGTCTTCTTTGCATCTACACTGTGTGAGCCTAGTATTGTGCCTATGCCAACCCAGAGGAGTATGAATATGAATAGTATGTTTGCAATATCACGTGTTATTTTCCATCCAGATTCAATGAAAGTAGCTGCACTGCCTTTGTATGAATTTGAGTCTATAGTGAAACTTGTTCCCCAGTCTAAAAACTGACCACTGAGTCCAAACACAAAAGATGTTGGTATAAAAAAAATATAATATATAACTCGAGCAATACAACCAGGCCATGTGCTGGAGTAAAGAATATTACATTCTGGAAGAGCAGAAGGTTCGTTTGAGGTTACGTTTTGTGCTGTATTTTGTGTACCACTACTATCTTCATTCGCAATGCTTGTAGAGCCGTCGGTTTTTATTGTAAAAATTGAGGTGTTGGATATTGGTGGAGTATAAGTATTTGTTGTCTTGGGTGGAAAGGAGACAACGGGAATACCGTTCGGTCCAATAATCCATTGTCCAGGAGTAGTCTGCCCAGCTAGTTGTGGTAATGAAATGAAAGCAATAGCCGAATAGCCATAACCTTTTTCTAAAACCGCATCTGTCTGTGTTAGAAATGTTTGTTCTATAAACTCATCTTTCGGTTTGTCTATATGAGGAGTGAATTCTTTACTGACCTTCTTCTCAGCTTTTCCTCCTGGAGCTGCGCTGTAGATATCTAGATGGATAGTGTGATCTCCAAATTCTTTAAAATTTGATTTAATAACTACAGGTATGATTGCTGAGTATTTACCATTAGATTTATCTTCTTGTATGGTATTAACACTAATAGAAATAGTTATTTTTTGTAAGTCAGCCTCTGCCCACGCTTTCACAGAAAACGCTGGTGTAAATAAGCCGCCGAAGATGCCAAATATTGTAGCTATTAGTACGATTTTCTTAAACATGAAAATATTTCGTGTACACAGAAACTGCCTATCAAAGCAAGAAATACGTTTCAATTATAACACTACTTTCCATACTTCACTCGTCTATGAGGTGGAAAACCTAGGTCATTTATATATTTTTATTCTCACAAGGCTCAATAAATTCCAAGGAATGATTCGAATCCAGCAAGGTTAGTTTGGTCCGGTCTATTAACTTGCAAACCAGAACTTGTAACATCTATAAAGTCTAGCGCTCTATTTAATGTAAAGTCACTAATATTAGGGTCGTTTTTTATCACCGTACCATTGTTGTCAGGTAAACTAGGATTACAAAGAGCTGGAGTTGTTCCAAAGCCTGAATTATTGGACGGCGCTGGTATCGTAAATGTGTACGATTGCCCTAATTGTATTCCAAGATTTGTTGCTTGAACTGCATTATTTACTACTGTTGTGTATTGGAATCCTTCTGCCGTGCACCATGCCCATAGTCCTGGAATATCTGGGTTATATTTACCCGCTCGTTGATCGTATAATGCAGATTTTTGAGAAAAGCTTGGTGTAAAATATGATCTCATATCATACTGGTGTGTTAATGAGTCTAGGGAAGGCCACTGCCAGCTAGTCTGCTTTACATTGCTCTTGTAGAAAGTTCCCGGAAGATATGAAGTACCGAATTTGTACATTTGATGTGTCATATATCCACCAAGGTTGCCTGTGTATGCATCTTGTATAGACTGTGGCAACAAGTCTGTAGGGTAAGCAAAACGTAAACCTTTTATATTAGAAGAGTCTATTCCAGTCGGACTTGTTGTGCGTAGTTCTGTCTTGCATTGATTTATCAAGCTATTATTTCCATTTGCCACCATGTCGTATATGCCATTTATAGCAAATAGTTCGTCTTCCAGTGTTTGTATAACACTTTCGCTTGCCATATATTGTGCCATGCTACCTATAATTCTTAGATATGTAGTTATTGCGGTTTTGTCGGCACTTGTTTGGTTGTCTGGGTCCTCTGGGATATCTTTAACCGCAACGCTTATAGATTGAAGTTGGCGGATAATACCTTCAAAGTCATCCATCTTTGTGTTGTTGGTGTCAATTTGGTTTAAGTATCTAGGTATGTTGTTGTATAGCTTTGGCAAGCTTGCTGCCACTGTCGGCATATATTCTCCAGCTTGGTGTAAGCCAGATACGCCGTATTTTGAGCTTATTTTTGAAGCATATTGTTCAAGCACAATGCTACCCAAAGAAGATATATGTTCTGAGGTCATTGTTTCGTCATCTTCGCCAGAGAAGTTTATGGCTTGCTTTAGGAATTTTGCATACAGTTCTTGTATTCTTTGTTGAGACCAGCCGTTTGACCCTGGTGGGTTTAAACCTAGTTCGTTTGCCCAGCCTGTAGAAGCCATAACCATACCCCCTGGGTCAAACCATTTATTTGCTTTTCGTAACTTATCTCCAAGATCATCAGCCTTTTGAGGGATATCTCCAAAGAAATCGTTTACTGTTTGTTGCGCGTTATCGTACCATAGTGGGTTTGGTCCAGGCACACAAAAGTCTAGTTCATATATTGCAGTTGTAAGATTTTGTAATGCAGAATTTTCTTTTTGAAGATCATCGTAGACTTTTTGCTGAACGTCTATAATAGTCTGTAGGTCATGCCAAATATTAAATGTAGGGTTTTGGTTATACCATTGGTCTGGATCCTCTACCCCGTATGGGTTACCGTTACTATTTAGGCTAGAGTTATTAGAGTTGTTTCCATAACCACCATAGATACCCACATTATATCCACTAGAAGAAGAGCTGTTGCCCAAAGAGGCTAGACCTTTGTTTAAAAGTTGACTAAAAAGAGCATCAAATACCCCAGCAATACTTTCATTTAGCTCATCTGCAAGTTCTAGTTGTCGCTGAGATGTGCCTAATGTTAGGTTCATTTGGTTTGCAATAGCTGTTCCAGGGGTAATTGTTTCCCAACGAGTACATGTGATTTTTTTTGGATCTATGTCTTCTATTGATTCATTTGTTGATTCTTCGTAATTATAGTCGGCAGCTGTTTTTCCATCTGAAGTTTGAACGCACTTCTTTAGTCCAAGAAATCCCATACCTTGACTTAATTCATCTTGTAAATATTCGGCGGGCGCTTTAGCTGTACCAGAGAGTTTATATGTAACCTCGTCTGCGGTTACGATGTGTGCCCCGATAGTATTGTTTTGTGGGAATTGGGTCGCTCCTAACCAGCCGTCCCAGCCTCCAGCAGAAAAGTCTGCTTGAAAACGATACACCCTATCTGGACTTATTATTTTATTTAAATTGTATTCAATCTTTTTTGCAAAAGTTGCTTGCGTGGAGAGGATAATGCTTCTTGCTAAGTCTTTACCAAATGGAACCTTGTCTGTATTGCTTAATGTGGAAATAATTCCACCCAGTTGTTCGTTCGCTATGCTTTTAAAAAATGACTCAGGATTTTTTATATACAGAGGCTCGCCTTTAAAACCGCTGTTTATCCAGACTATAGTAGCTTGAGTAAATTTTTTCAGTAAAGCTTTTGCTGCAGCATAAGCTATGGCGTCTAGGCAGTTTTCTTTTTGTTTCTGTGCGCTAGTATTTCCTCTAGTCCCCTTGTCTCCAGTAGGTACTTCCATTCCCGCAGTTGTGTTTCCGTCAGCAGAGCTAAAGAGTCCGGTTCCTGAGAAAGCATTACCCAAAAGACAGCCAACTCCTGCTCCGGCGATGGAACCTAGTCCAGCAAAGGCGCTCGCACTAGCATTTTGCGCGTATGCTGTCTGTGGTGTTATGATTGCAATAAAGCTTTGCGCAAAGACAGATATTCCTAGTACAAGAGATAGCGCAGTATGTAATTTTCTTTTGTATCTTTGCATTACTTATTGCAGTATACCATTATTTTGCAAGTAGTTAGATAAACTTGTGAACGAGTTAACCATGTCGTCGCTATATGTGCTGTACTGGCTTATGCCGATGATGCCTATCAGCTCATTGGTTGGAATGGCGGAAATATTTTGCAAAGCTTTGGCGGACTTCTGCATGTTATTGGCAAGGTTCAATACATCCACGCTTATATCTTCGGGTGTTTGGAGCGCGACAAGTTTTCCAGCAAAGTCGGCATAAGCATTTGCAATGCTGGCAATCTTGGCATATTCAGCAGGGTCTTCAGTGCTTAGCGCATTTGAAGTTACATCCAGCTCTGTGCCTATGCCTTTAGCAAAATACGAGCTGCTCATGGCTTGTACTGCTTGGCCGTATATTTGCATATCTGCTCGCGATGGGTTAGATACAATTTTTATATCCGTGATGCTATAAATGTCTGGCAAGCTCTTTTGCTGGCCAATGTTACCCGCAAGTTGTTTGGAAAGGTCGGCAAGTGTTTGGCTGTTCAGCTGGCCGGACTGTTGCAGCGCCACTATCGCAGCAAAGAATTCCTTGGTAAAAACGTCTGTAGCATTGGTATCTGAGAGTTCTTGGTCGGGAGTGCCTGAAGCTTGGCGCACTTCCTCGCGGCGCTTTTCTATATAGTCAAAATCGGAAATACCATCTCCGTCCGTGTCTGATTTTTCTGGGTCTGTGCCCCAGAGTGCTTCCTCCCAGTCTTTTATACCATCTCCGTCCGTGTCCTTTTCCATCAAGTCTTGCAGTACTATTTCTTTGGTCTCCAGTTTAGCCGAAGAATCTTTATTACCGGAAATGAAAGGTATCTTGCCGTCTTTTTTGAAAACTATGTGGTACAAAAAGTAGCCGATTATAAAAACAGCTGCAAGAATAAGGAATGTCTGCACGAATTTTTTACTGGGCAAATATGAATGCATGTTTATTTCATTCCAGAAACCCCATATATTATCCAATTTAGTGTGGGGTATGGATGAGACTCAGGGCCATTTTCTTGGACGCAACCTAACCCAGGCTGGTAAAGACCAAGGAACCAACGGCCAGATGAGGCTTGATTTTGCGGTGTTCTATTCCCTGCAAAGGTGGCTAGGTATGGGCTAGTGCTACCTTTACCAGCAACCTTGATAGTTATCGGCCCTATACCCGTTGAGCAGATAACATTGGGTGGTACATTAGTAGTCGTTATAAGCCCGCCGATCGGGATGCCAAGAGATGCCCCAGCGGCCATTGCTTGACCGATGATAGTAGTAAATACTAAAACAAAGAAAAATAATACAAATAAAAGCCTTCGCATGCCTATAGTATACTCCATTTCATAAATCAAGAGCGTCTTAGCTGTGGATATATGATGAGAGGGCTTTTGTTAGAGCAAGCCATGCAGGCATAGGCAGGTCTTCGGCGCGGACTTTGGCGTCTAGTCCAAAGTCCGCGCAAGCTTTATGCACCACATCTTTTGGAGCTATTTCTGAAAGGTTTTTTGCAAGCACTTTACGTTTAGCGGCAAAGCCGGTTTTTATAACACGGAAAAATTGTTTTTCAGATACTCCAGCCTTTTTGAAATTGTCGCTGGAAATATCATATACGGCAACAATAGCAGAATCTACTTTTGGCACTGGAGAAAAATATTGCTTAGAAACCTTACTTATGTATTTTGGGGTGCCGTATGCTTTTATGGAAAGAGACAACAAACTTTCTTTACCGTCTTTGGCTACTGCTCGCTCGGCAACTTCTTTTTGCACTAGGAAAACTATGGTGTTCGGCTTGTTCTCTGCTTCCAGAAACATGCGAAACAATGCCCCTGTGATGTAGTAAGGAATGTTGGCAATGAGTTTGTAATTTTTTGGTAGCTCAATTCTCTCTTCTAAAATATCTCCATAGATAAGTTCAAGTCTCCCATTTGTAATTTCTCCTGCAAACTTTTCTTCAAGCAAAGGGATTAGTCTTTTGTCTTTTTCTATAGCTACTACTTTGCCTGCATGTTGGAGCAGCACTTCTGTAAGAGCGCCTTTGCCTGGGCCGATTTCTAGTACTGTGTCACCCTTGCTTACTTTGCCCGCATTTACCATGTCCGAAAGTGCCTTTTTGGATTTCAGGAAATTTTGCCCCAAAGATTTTTTTGCTGCGTGTTTCATTTAGTCTATATATACACTTCGTTCTCTGCCCATGTGCGCGTATTCCCTTTCTACCAGATTTTCAGGTACGTCGTAAAGGAATTCAGACGGCGCATTTATCTGCCGCGAGCCGAATATTGTGCGGATAGATGCGTATGAGAGAAAAAGTTTTTCTTTTGCGCGGGTTATGGCTACATAAAAAAGTCTTCGCTCTTCCTCCGCTTCTTCCTTTGCCGAGCCAGCATTCCTTTGGTGCGGGAAAAGATCTTGTTCCATGCCGGAAATAAAAACATATTTGAATTCCAGACCCTTAGATGCGTGTACTGTCATCAGCCGTACACCCTTTTTGTCTTCTTTGTGATCCAGCGAATCTTGGTCAGAGGCAAGCGCCGCGTCTTCTAGCAGTTTTTCCAAGCCTTCCTGCTCGGGCAACGCGTCGTACTTCAAGGCAAGAGTGGCAAGCTCTTTTATGTTTTCCAATCTTTCTTTATCTTCTTCGTTGCTGTGGCCAAGCTCTGTTTCTATGCCAGAGGCTTTGATAAGGTAAATGATGGTTTCAGACGGAGTGTGGCTCCCTGCATAGTCTTTTATGGTATCTAAAACATTGTAAAAAGAAGTTATCTTCTTTTGCATAGCATTTGGCAAGTCTGCAAGACCTGCAGAGAAAAGTTTGGCAATAGTTGCTTTGCCTATGCCGCGCTTTGGGAAGTTTATGATGCGCTTTATATCGCTCAGGCTTTCCCTGTTTAGTGCTGCACGCAAGTACGCCAAGGTATCTCTTATTTCTTTTCTCTCAAAAAACTTTACTCCCAGGACCTGGTACGGCACATTTTTCATAAGCAATGCCTCTTCTAGTACACGAGACTGGAAGTTGGCGCGGTAAAGCACGGCAACTTCGCTTGGGTCTTCGCCTCGCGAGAGCAGACTGTATATTTTCTCTGCTATGTATCTTGCTTCCCCGTTTTCATCAAAGCATTCTGTCAGAGTTATCTTTTCTCCGCTGCCGCGCGAAGTAAACAAGTTTTTGTCTTTGCGCAAGATGTTTTTCTTTATCACTTCATTTGCAGCTTCCAGGATCGTGCCTGTGGAGCGGTAGTTCTCTTCAAGCAGTACAACTTTTGCATCAGGATAGTCTCTTTCAAAATTCAAAATGTTTTTAACATTTGCTCCGCGCCAGCCGTATATGTTTTGGTCTCCGTCTCCAACTACACAGATATTCCTGTACTTTTTTGCCAGCAATTCCGCAAGACGGAATTGCACCTCGTTGGTATCTTGATATTCGTCTATGTGGATGTATTTCCATCTTTCCTGATACATTTCAAGTATTTCTGGATTGTTTTTCAAGAGACGCACAGTTTCTAAAAGCAGATCGTCAAAGTCAAAAGCATTTTCTTTGCGTTTTAAGCTTTCGTACAGATGCCAGACGCGGGCAGTCATCTTGTCTACATTTGTTACTGCGCGGTCTTCGTATTCAGATACAGAAAGAAAATCGTTTTTTGCTTTGGATATGATGTGCTTGAATTTGCGCGGCTCAAATTGCTTTGGGTCAAGGCCAATGGAAACTATGGCTTGCTTTATAAGAGCCTTTGCATCGTCTTCGTCTAGTATTGCAAAATGTTTTATCGTGCCGACATGCCGCGCATTTTCTTTCAAAATTTTTACTCCCAGAGAGTGGAACGTGGAAACAAGCGGTAAACCGCCTCCCAGCCCTTCTGCTTGTACTGCACCCCAAACACGTTCGCGCATTTCTTTCGCAGCTTTGTTTGTAAATGTTACGGCCAATATGTTGCTGCCGTCTACCCCAGAATGCACCAGCTCTACTATCCTCTCTGTTATTGTCTTCGTCTTGCCCGCACCCGCACCTGCCACGATAAGAAGCGGCCCGTCTTTGTGAAGTGCCGCTTCCAGCTGAGCTTTGTTTAAGCTTTTTAAGTGCATTCCTGCCGTCATGTGTTTGTATAATAGCATAAATTTAGCCTTATATTTCTTCTTTTTCTAAACTTCCAGCATATTGACAAAAACCATATAATATGATAGGATATAGGGGAACAAAAACTATTACAAAATAATAAAAAATGAGTGATACAACAAAGGGTGGTGCCCAAAAAACCAGAAAAACTGCTGCATCGCAGCGCGCAGTTCTGTCAAAGCTTGAAGAATTGCTGAATCTGATCAAAGAATGCTGTGAAAACATGAAAAACGTGTTTTCTAAACAGCAGGAAGACAACAAAGAGCTTCACAAAAAACTGGATGATATAATGGCAAATCAGTCTGCGGTGACTCACTCAGTACAACAAAACCAAGAAGTTTACAGTCGCAAGGAGATAGAGTTTCATAACAAGAAAACTTCCTTACCTTGGTATCTTTGGTTACTTTTGGCTCTATTCTTTTTTTTACTTCTTTACAAGTTTCAAGGTTGTGAGCCTGTTGGCTGTAATACTGTGAAACCTTGTAAGGTTTATACTAAAGTTGCGCCTGTTGACTTACATTTCGTACTTGCTACTTCTATAGTAGAAAAGAGAAGTGTGAAAGCTTTCCGTTTAAACGATGGCGAAATAAGCAAGGACACTTCTTTGCTTGCAATAGCCGAAGATTATAACGGTACTGCTTTATGGGAGAACATCAACAAGATGTATGAACACGAAGACAAGCAGGTAGAGCTGGTTGTTTCTGATCAGCCCGACCATTGCGGCAACTACTTTGTGAAAGATTTCAAGGAATATATCCCGAAGTCATTGGAGACAAAGTCTGACACAGTATTCTTGCCTGCGCCCTGCCCTGCGGCAGAAGATACACTGAAACCAAAACCTGCCCCAGGCAAAGGAAATGGGAAAAGGAAAGCGGAAGCGAAGCTTGTAGAAGTAGGTCTGGATGTCATTGAAAATGATGCCGATAGAAGTATTAGAGGCATCATCTTGAAACCTGTCGCAAATGCCAAAGAGCAACTTGCGGACAAGAACAACTTCAAGACAAATGTTACTTTTGGTGAGACCGGAGACGTGTTGCATGTGGTTAACACGAGCGAAGTTGTGGTTGATATACCAAATGGTACTTATGTGCCAAGGTTGCATTTAACCAGAGCTGACTCCCTTGCCAAAGGTATGTATTGAAATGTTCTTTTAAAATTAAATTCCCCAGCTATTGTTGGGGAATTTTTTCTTTGCTCTGGTTTTCTTATTAACTACTTTGTTTCCACTTCTATCAAGTATTTCTGCGAAAGTTCGTAGACGTAGTCTAGGGACTTGCCAGGGTTTCTTTCCGTGAAAACTTTTCCGGCGCGTGACAAATAGTCTTCCAAGGTTTCATTCTTCAAAATAGAAACCCCGCTTGATCTGTTTAGCATCTGCGTGTATGCCCAAAGTTTCTTGTAGGAACGGTCACTTGCCTCATCTCGTATATATGTTTCTGTTTGTTTGAATATATCTGCTACAGGCATGTCATGTGCTCGCTGCCACAAACGGCTATCGCTCAGGTCTTCCTTGCCTGTGATATTTGAAAGTATACTGTGGTTTTGTGTTTCCACAGGTATCTTTACTGCTTTCTCCGCTACTTCGTTACTATATTCTTCTGCAGTATTTGTTTTTTCTGGTATCACCTCGTGTCTGCTATTGCCTCCCGTAACTTCTTCTATCTTTGGACTTTCTGCGGGTACGCTTGGAGTTTGGGTTTCTTCATTTCCGCCATACCAGCTTTGTTGTTTGGAGTCAGGGTCTATACCCAAATCTTGGCTCGGTGCTGTATTTATTGTGTCTTCTGTTGCAGATGTGCTGCTGACCTCGTTGCCATCCCACCAGCTTTGCTGTCTAGTATCTGGATCTATGCCAAATTCTGTCTTTGTGTTTGTTGTAACATCTGCTGCTTTGTCTACATGTTCTGCCAGCTTGCCGGCAAGTTTTTCTCTCAGGGCACGAGTTTTTTCTACTATCGCACTTTTATGGAAATCAGTAATATCTTTCTCTGTTATTTCATCGTGGCCGTGTATTCCTGTCACAACTTCCTGCCCATCTCCCCCAAGTGCTTTGTCTAGGTCGTCTGCGTGGGCTATCTTGAGCCAAGTTTCTGTTTTTATATTTGAAAGTTCGCCTGCTGCGCCTTTTTGCAAAGTGCCGTTGTCCCAAAGCTTGTCAGAGTGTGTTTTTAGTACATCCAAAAGGTTGTTGAATTTTTCGTGGTTTATTATCTTCAAAGTACCGATCCCTTTGTCGTAAGAGAAAGAGTTTTTGAAAGATTCGGTGCTTGCGCCGAGTACGTTGTGTCCCTCAGACAAACGCACAAGGTTTGCTGCCATGTTCAGGCTTTTGGCGCCGACTTCTTCGTTCAGGGCATTGTTTGGCACTTCCATGTGATCCAAAGATATTTCATGGAAGACGCGTTCAAGTTGGGCTGGCACGCCGTTCTTGCCCAAAGTCACTGCAAAGTCTTGGCTGATACCGCGGATGTTTTCTATTTTCTCTGTTGCTTGTTCCAAGTGTTCGTGCCCAACAGTTACACCTTTTGATATGTCTCCATGCGAAAGTGGTGACTTTGGTTTGTATTGGTCTAGGTCTACCCACCTCTTGCCCATCTCGCGGACTTTTTCTGTGGCTTCATCATCCGCGCCAACTTCAGCTTTTATTGGCGCAGAGTTTGCCTCAAGGTTGTCCGCTTTCCATCTGCCAAAGAATTCAGAAACTTTGTTGTGAAGTTCAGAGTTGTTGTACAAGTCTCGTACTTCAAAGCCAAGTCCGGCAAAGATGAAACTCATCACAGCACCTTTTACTACAGCATGGCGGATCATCGCGTCTTTTACAGCTTTTACATTTTCTGTTTTTCTAGCTGCTATACCCTGCTCAGCTTCCAGCTGCTCGGCAAAAAATACATTAAACTTTTTATAAAAGGCATTCAAATTTTTATTGTTCTCTCCAAGCGGTGCGGATATTGCCACAGCGTAGGCTTTGTTTAGCACATCGCGCATGGCGTATTCGTTGGCAAAGCGCTCGCTCTTCATGCCGAAGTCTAGGTCGCCACTGTCCAGAAGCTTTTGCACTTGCACCAAGCGGTTGTTCACAAATGTCTGGCGCATTTCTACCACAGAAGCTACTTTCTCGCGGTTTAAATGTAGCTCATTTAGCCTTACAGCATCTTTTTCATTTGCTATTTCTGCATCTATTTTTTCTAGCTGTCCTTGGGCTGACTCCAGCGAGTCCAAAGCATTCTCCAGCTTTTGACGGAGACCCACTTGCATCTCTTTGCCTTTTGCTGAAGTTTTTGTTTCCTCTGTTTTCCTGTATGTCGCGCGCATTTTTTCCACCAGCTCTCTTTTTAGAGCTTCCTCTTTTGCCTTGCCGGTCAAAGTGTTAAACTTTGTTTTTTGGGATTCTTTCAACTCTTCACCTGTGCGGACATTCCTCTCTGCTTCACGTATATTCTGTCTGCCTTTGTACAACCCGCGCAAAGCTCCAAGCACTGGGGCAACCGCAAGTCCTGCGTAGTTCGCAAGTCCAGCTGTGGCTGCTCCGCCACGCATGAGGTAGCCAATTCCAAATGAAGCAGCACTCATGGCTGACTTTTTGCTGATTGCATTGCCTTGTGCACTTAGTGCACCAAGTGCTGCCATTGCATTTGGGTCGCTGGCAACACGCTGGCTGAACTCCACGTTTGCATCTATCATCCGCAAGTAGTTTGTAGCGCGTTCTTCATCTCCGCCAAATTTTTCTAAAACTATTTTGGCCAAGCCTTCCTTTTCTCTTTCGTAAGCTTCCTTTGCTTCTTGGTACATTTGCTTGTTGTTTCTGGAAGAAAATTCGCCGGCGAGAAATTTCTCTACTTTGTTTGCATCGTCAAATGCCCATTCGCGAGGAATGTCTCCAAACTTTGTCGCAGCTCTGTTGAAGTAAACAAGCTCCTTTTTCTCTTCTTCTGTCAGATTTTCCAATCCGTGCGCGTACTCCATGCGGATGCCGACGGCGCCGTCTGCTACGCCTTCAAGTCCCGTGTTCTTTATTCCGCCAACTATCTGCTTCAGATATTTTTCATATTTGCTGTATCCAGCCTTTGACAACTGTTCGGCAGCTTCCTTTTTGTTGCCTTCTATTAAAGCGCTTTTGCGGAAATAGTTTAAGAAACTTTTTTGCTTGGTCTCATATATTTCTTCTGCAAGTTTTGGTACCATGCTTGCCTGCACATTTTGTAAGCTCTTGTATGCCAAGCGTTGTGCCCCAGGCTCCAAATCCTTAAAGCTTTCCAAGTTTTCATTCGGATCAAAGCCAAAGCTTTTGCGGAATTCTTGCGCTATGTCGTTTTTCTCTTTTTGCTCGGTAAGCTCTCTGTCTTTGTTTCCCTTGTTCTTTTTTTCAGATTCTTTCTTATTCTCGTCTTCTTGTACTTTTTTGCCGTTTTTTTCTGCCTGTTCCTTCTGCGCCCCTCCCTCTTCTTCTGCCAGCTTCTTGGTATTCTCGCGTGTTTTCTTTTTGAGATTCTTCTTTTGTTCGGGCGAAGGGTATTTATGCTGGATTATCTGTGCTATTTCAGCCCCAGTGTATTCGCCGGCGTGTATGGCTTTTTCAAAGTCGCTAAGCGATTCACGGTTTTTTATCTTATCTGCTAGAAGCTCAAGTTTTTCCTGGGAAACTTCACCACTATCAACAAATTTGTCGAATTCTTCTTGAGAGAATAATCCGTGATTTTTCTCAAACAATTTTTTCTTTTCTTCAAGTTCCCTGGCCAGTTTTTCCAGCTCTTTCTTTTCCGTATCGAGCTGCTCACTGGTTTTGTTTAATGATTTCTGTATAATGTTTTTCTCGTTTTCAGGTGATGACATATAATTGTATTATACTTAAAATCTGCAAAATAAGGTGTTGATTATTTTTCCTCCCTTGGTCTTATGGTAAGCGCTTCGTCTGGCTTTACTCCTTTTGTGTTTAGTAACTTCCTAGCTCTGGACAAAGTTTCTTTTATCGCCTCATTTTCTTCAACGCGCGCTTTTTCCCGCTTGTTTGTATCTATTTCTTTTATTTCTTCATCCAGGACCTCGTTATAAGCTTTGTTTATCTCCAAGCCTTCCTGCAGAATTTTTATATTCTTCATTTTCTCTTTTATTCTTTTTTCCAAGTCCGCAATCTCTCTCTCGAGGCTTGTTCTCTCCTTCTCTTTTTGAAATGCTTGCGCTTTAGGACTCAAGATTTTAGGTTTTGGGTCATACTTATATAACATTGTGTCTTTATCCATCAGGCCGCAGATTTCTAAAAGCTTTTCTTTTGTGAGTTTGCCACCGTTGCCATCTTTTCCCGGCAGTATCATAACCCCTCGTATCAGCTTTGCGTTCGGTACAATTTTCTTTACCTCTTTTATTATTGGACGCAAGTCCTTGTTTGTCGAGTTTATGAAAAATCTGTCGTTGCTCTGGCTGTATGATACGTAAGTATCATACCCTTTGGCTTTTGCCGCCAAGTATCCTTCTTTGAGATACGTTCCAGATATTTTGTTGCCTCTTATGTCCACTTCACTGTCCATAGTTGCAAATGCAACCCTACCAAGTTCTTTGCTTTCTTGTTTTATGTGTTGGGCACCCATGTTCCTTGTGGCAGCGTTCAAATATTTCATGGAATCAAAAGCATGCTTGCCACGTACATTTACAAGCTCGCGCAATGGTATCTGCTTCTTTTCGTATTTACCCGTTTCTTTGTTTTTTATTGTTGCGTTGGTTTCTACGGTTAGAGTATCAAGTTCTGTTTCGGTGAAGGGATTTTCCGGGTTTCGGCCCTCTCTTATCCAGTTTATAACTTGTTTGTACGGCAGGAATTTGTGAAGCGCATATAGCGTCTTTGGCCATATTTCTTGGAAATATCCAGGAGTAAAATTTTTCTTGTCCGCATATGATAGATTGTCTACTTCATTTACAAATCTCACAACCTGCCTCATCCACGGCTCTGGTTTATATGCTTCTGCTTCCGTCATTATGTTGAAGACCATTTCAGCGGCAGATGTCCTTATATTGTCGATCTCTTTGTGATGGTCTGCGTAAGCCGCAACTGCTTGTCCGGCTTTTTCTATGGAAAGGTTGTTTTCACCGGTATCAATGTGTAAAACAAGAGCGCCTTTTTTAAGCGGTGTTTTTCTTTCCTTGCCGTTTTTAGCCATCTCAGAATTTGTAAAAGATGATTTTTCGCCTTTCATGACAAACTCCGTGCTTGCCCCAGTATTGTATACAGTGTCGCTTGAAGTAAAGTCTTGATTGTAGTTCAAGAAATAAAGAGCAACTTCTGTGTCAAAGTCCAGCTCAGCACTCTTTACGGGTTCTCCTTCTCCGGTGTCTGGGTTCTCTGTGTATCTAGGCTCACCATGAACAACTACTCTGTCTATGCCGTTGAATTTTATATATTGGGCAATCTTTTCAGTTGTTTTCTTGTTTGTCTCCAGGTTTTCGGCTTGAGTTTGAATTTCCTCACCCCTTAGTAACTCTATGAAATCTCTCTTTTTATAAGTCTTTTCCCCGATGCGAGTTTTTAGCCTAACTTCACCCTTTGTTTTGTTCAAATTTATAATCTCTGCTGGCGCGCCAGCAAATACAAATTTGTCGTTTTTTGTCAGTCTTCGCCATGTATTTTCTGGGTTCATTTTGTGTTCTTTAGTTATCTTAGTAGGGTCAATATGCTTGCTTTCCACCGCATCTTGCCATAGAACCTTAATCATTTTATTGAAAGGTTTTTTTATTTTTTCGTCCAGTTCCATCGACTCGGATTTGTCTTTTGCTTTTTTGTATTTGTGATACGAATCAAATTTTTCTGGGTTTACAGCCATATCTTCTGTAAATTATACGATTTTTTGACAAATTCGCCAATTGTTGAGTTATCCACAGTTTGGTTGACTTACATTTCTCATCTGCTACCATTTAATGTACCGCTTGAAATGATAGATATTTCTGGAAAACCTTGCAAAATATAGGTTTTTTACGGAAATCGGCAGAAAATCCTTTAAAAATCGTGAATTTCAACAACACACAAGACTCTGACGGTCCCGAACGAGTAGGTTCAAATGGGCAACAGACGAAAAAAGCTTTATTTTACAAGGGTGTATATCTCCAAGCGTCTTTCTTGTTGCTTGCCGGTATTGCCCTCGTCTTCCCTCCAATGGTCTCTCAAGCCAGCTTTTTGTCTGCAATAATAGGCGAAAAGGCTGAAGCTGAAGGTGTGTCGGCGAAAAATCTGCCAAATTCTCAGACCATAGCTTTGCTGGAAGCATCTGCCGCAGTAGACCAGTCTGACGTAGATGCTACAGACGGAGTTTCTGAGGACGGCCTTGCGCTTGTGCCGGAAACTGGTCCTTCTATTACCGTGGCAGATGTAGCTGTAAATCCGGATACAGACCAGATAAGCCTATATGTCGTGAAGTCTGGCGACACCATTTCTTCTATTGCAAAAATGTTTGGTGTAAGCACGAACACTATACGCTGGGCGAACGACCTTGTTGCGGGGCAAGCTATATCCGAAGGCACAGTGCTGACCATACTTCCGGTGTCCGGCGTGGAGCACACCATAACAAAGTCTGATACTTTGAAAAAAATTGCCGCAAAATACGGTGCAGATATTTCAGACATTGCTTCTTTCAACGGCATAACAGAAGGCACTGTACTAGAGGTCGGCTCTACTGTCATTGTGCCCAACGGTTCTGTGCCAGCGCCAGTTGTAGAGAAAAAGCCTGAAGCTAAGCCCGCTGCCAACAAGGCAAAATCTCTGGCGGTTTCTACTTCTACTCAGTCTAGCTTGCCAGAAACAAGCGGGTACTACATCCGCCCTATAGTTGGCGGAGTGAAGTCACAAGGTTTGCACGACAAATATGCTATAGACCTTGCCGCACCTATCGGTACACCGATCGTGGCTTCTGCTGCCGGCACTGTTTACATTGCAGACGGAGACGGATACAACGGAGGGTATGGCAAATATGTAGTGATAAAGCACGCAAACGGCACACAGACTTTGTATGCACACATGTCTCGGGTAGCAGCCGAAGTTGGTGCAACTGTAGCCCAGGGAGAAGTGATAGGATATGTCGGCTCCACCGGACGCTCCACCGGCCCGCATGTCCACTTTGAAGTTCGCGGCGCGAAAAACCCAGGCGCAACAAAAGGCGTGTGGGAGAGATAAGATTTTTCTGCCCACTTTACATTATTATTGTCTCTCAGGATTTTGGCCTGTATTGCAGAGCTTCCAAGATGTGCGAGGTTTCTACTTGTTCGCTGTCCGCCAGGTCGGCAATGGTGCGAGCAAGCTTTATGATGCGATGGTACGCTCGGGCAGAAAGTCCAAGTTTTTCTGCTGTCGTATTCAAAAGTTTCTTTGTTTCTTCGGAAAGAGGAACGTATCTGGTAAGGTCGCGGGTATTCATTTCTGTATTTGTTGTTATGCCGCGCGGATGCTGGCGGAAGCGTTTACTTTGTAGTGCACGAGCTTTGGCTACGCGCTTTTTTATTTGTTCGGAAGTTTCTCCTTCGCGTTCGTCTGTAGAAAGTTTTTCATATTCTACTTCGCCTACATTTGTCCAAATGTCCACGCGGTCTATTATCGGGCCAGATATTTTGCGTTGGTATCTGGCAAGGTCATTTGCTCTACAAATGCATTCTTTATATAAGGCGCCTCTGTTGCCACATGGACAAGGGTTCATGGCTGCTACGAGTATAAACTTGGATGGAAATGTTACCGAGCCTTTTGCGCGGGAGACTGTGACTATCTTGTCTTCCAGTGGTTGGCGCAAACTTTCTATCACTCTTTTTTCGAATTCCGGAAATTCGTCTAGGAAAAGTACTCCGTGGTGCGCCAGTGTTACCTCTCCTGGTTTTGGGAATGTTCCGCCGCCGATCATGGAAACATAAGACGCTGTGTGGTGCGGCGAGCGAAACGGCGCAGCGGTGACAAGATTGCCGCCTGTTGCTCCTGCTACAGAATATATGCCTGTAGACTCTAGTACTTCTTCTAGTGTCAGCCGTGGCAGTATGCCAGAGAAAGCTTTTGCAAGCATGGTCTTGCCGGTGCCCGGAGGGCCAGACATGACTATGTTGTGTCCGCCTGCGGCTGCTATCTCTAGTCCGCGTTTCGCGCCTTCTTGTCCGCGGATGTCAGAAAAATCCACAATGTTTTCTTGCTCCGCATATTCTATATTTGTAGCTGGCACTGGGGAAAGCAAAACCCTCTCTGTTTTATCCGCACCTTTTTTGCTTTTGTCCAAATGCTCAATGATTTCTTTCAAGTTTGAGACAGCATAAATCTCTACGCCGTCTATCAGAGCTGCTTCTTCGGCATTTTCTCTCGGTACGAATATTTCGTTGAAACCTTTTGCACGGGCTTCGCGTACCAATGGCAGTGTCCCTTTTATGCTTTTGACTTCGCCGTTTAATGAAAGCTCACCCAAGAAAAGTTTCCCTTCCGGATCAAAATCTATATCGCCAAGCGAAAGCAAATAGCCGAGTGCAATGGCAAGGTCAAAGTACGGGCCTTCCTTTTTTAGGTCTGCTGGCGAAAGAGAGACAACTATTTTCTGGTTTTGGCTTTTCGGAGAAGTGAAACCGGAATTTTTCAATGCGCCGGAAACGCGATCTTTGGATTCGTCCACTGCTTTGTCCGGCAAGCCGACAACTGTAAAAGCATGAAGCGAGTTTTTAGTAATGTCTGCTTCTATGGTGACTATCGCTCCTTTCAGGGCGTTGGTCTGAGCACTATATACTCTGCCAAAGGACATTTTATTTAATTTAGAAAATTAGTATTAAGAATTCATGTGAGCTTTGCATGTCCGCGCAGCTGGGTTTGCCATGAGCCGGTCTTCTTCTATCATCTCGCCGGAGACTTCGCATTTGCCGTAGTTGCCGTCGGATATTTTCTGGAGTGCCAAGTTTACATCTACAAGCCTTGCTTCAAGCGTATTTAGCATAGCTGTTCTTTCTTCATAGTTTTCAGCTTTGTCTGCAAGGTCATTCTCGTCCGCTTCAGGCAGACTTTCCTCTGGCACCGCTTCCCAGTCGCCTGTTTCAGTGTTTACCACTCTGCCCAAGCCACGGAGTTCTTCTTCTAGTATGCCTTTTTCTTCCAACAATTTTTCTTTGTATACATCTGTTTTCATAGCTTTATCATAGCATCCGAGACACAAATGGCAAGCTACCTCTCCAGACGGCTGGCATTGTAGCGGTTCATCACCTCGGCAAATGTTTCTTGGCTTGCTGTTATGATAACCGTACGCGGGTTTATGAAACCGTACATGATGACGGTGTTGCCGTCTTTGTCTAGCAGTGTTCGGATATCTATGTTTCTAAATGTCCCGTCTTGGAAACTCTTTGTCAGTAAGTAGTTCTTGTCTCCTGCTACAGATATGTTAAACATTATAAAAAAGTCGTCCATCATTTTTGGTTCCCATTCCAGCATGCCCGCATACATACTGTCGTAGTCGGTAGTGTTTAACAAGATAAAAGGAGTGTTTTTGTCTGAAACAGTTCCCTTGTGTATACCGAGCATGAAGTCGTTTGCCAAAGTGCGCGCTGCTCTCCCTGGAATACTTGCTCCTATAGCAGTGAAGAATTGCTGGCTGTTTAGCTTTGTTGCGTTTACGTTGTCTTTAGTTATGAAATACATGTTCAATATCTCGTTGTTGCCTACGGAAGCATTTTTTATCTCATTTTGGATTATGTTTTGCACCTGGTTGCGCTCTAGGTCTGTTAGGTCGTAACCTTTATTTTGGTTTGCGTATATCAAAGACTGGAATTGAGGTGTTGTGTTCACTACCTGCTCTGGCTGGCTTCTGCCGTACAAAAAGTAAAACCCTATGCCTATGATGCCAAGCGCTACTAGCACCGAACTGCCCATAATAAAGAACTTGTTTTTCTTGGACTGAGGAGAAAAGTTTTCATACTCGGCTTCTTTTTTCTTTTGTTCCGCCATGGCTATCTTTACCATAGAAGCTTCCCCACTTTTTATCGCATCTGCCAAGTCAGAAGAAAACGTGCGCAGCACAACAGGCTGTGAGTTTATTTTCTCGGTGCTTTTTTGAGTTTCATTTGGATCCATGTTTTTGTATTATAGCAAAAAATCGCCAGAAAAGTCGGCGATTTTTTGCGAGAAAGTTTCTATGCTTGTGTTGCTGGTATTTGCTGGTACGGATTTTTTATAAAGTTTTTGTCCGCTTCTTTTATGGAGAGACTTATGCGCCCACGTTCGTTGTCTACGGCGACAACTTTTACCGGTATTCTCTGTCCTTCTTTCAGCACATCTGTAACTTTCTGCACGCGAAATGGTGCTATCTCAGATATGTGGACAAGTCCGTCCGAATATTCTGAAAGTGCGACTACTGCGCCGATCTCCAGGATTTTCACCACAAGCCCTTCGGCAATGTCACCTACTTTCCACTCTTTTGTCAGTGCTTCCACTATCTTCTTGGCTTCTTCGGCACTGCCGTTTTTGCCGGTAATGTATACTGTGCCGTCGTCTTCTATGGTAATCTCTGCTCCGGTTTTGTCTTTTATCCCATTTACGGTTTTGCCTCCAGAGCCTATCACAAGTCCTATCTGTTCTGTCTTTATTTTCATTATCAATATTTTTGGTGCTTTTGATGAGATATCTGTTCTCGGTTTCTGTATTTCGGCTTCTATAGTGTCTAGTATTTTAAGCCTAGCATCTTTTGCCTGTACCAGTGCCTCTTTCAAAATTGCTGGCGCTATACCGCCGACTTTTATATCCAGCTGCATAGCAGTTATCCCGCTTCTTGTGCCTGCGACCTTGAAGTCCATGTCTCCATGGTGGTCTTCTGGGCCTTGGATGTCTGTCAATATTTTATAGTCTGTATGATTTACTTCGTCTATCATTGCACCCATAGCAATGCCGGCAACAGGAGACTTGATAGGTACTCCGCCGTCCATAAGCGCAAGCGATGATGCGCAGATGGAAGCTTGTGAAGTGGAACCATTGGATGCCATAGATTCAGAAACTAGCCGAATGGTATAAGGGAAATCCATCTTTGAAGGAAGTACCGGCACAAGAGCTTTTTCTGCCAGCATGCCATGCCCCATTTCGCGTCTATTTAGTCCGCCCACACGGCCAGTTTCTCCGGCAGAGTACGGCGGAAAGTTGTAGTGATGCATAAACCTTTTTTCTCCTCGCACTTCCATCCCATCCAACACATACATATCTGCTGGTCCGCCCAAAGTCAGCGCAGAAAGGACATGTGTTTCTCCGCGGTAAAATATGCCTGTGCCGTGAAGTACAGGAGAAAATCCGCCTGCTTTTGCATACAAGGCGCGGACTTCGTTCATTGCTCTGCCGTCCGCGCGGTGGCCTTCTTTTAGGGCGCCTTCGTGCAGTACTCTGTCCAGCTCGTGGTGGAAGTAGTCGTGGGCTATATTGCGCAGTTCCTCGTTTGCTTTGTTGGCCTTGTAGTCGGCAGATGGCGGATACATTTCTTCTGCCTTTTCCTTCCATTTTAGCTCAAAGTCTGTGATGTTGTTTTTAGAAAGCGTGCCTTCAAACTTGCCTTTCATAAAAAGCCCGTCCATGAGTTCGTGGCCTATAGTGTTTATAAACTCTGTTTTTATCTCTTCCGGAGTTTGTGGTTTCGGGAATTCTAATTTTTTCTTGCCTATCTCACTGGCGATTTGTTTTTGCCAATTTTCTATCTGTGCTATGTGTTCGTTCGCTTTGTCAAAAGCTTGACCTACCTCTTCCTCATTCATTTCAAACGTCATAGCCTCTATCATCATAATCTTGCCTTCTTTTCCGCAAACGGTCAGGTCAAGGTCGTAAACCGGTTCGCCATTGTGGGGAACGTACTCGTCGTACCTTATCTCATTTGTCCCTTTCACTTTGCCTATATGTACTGCACCGACTGGTCCACCCCAAGGTATATCTGAAGTTGCTAATGCCAAAGACGCTGCATTTATGCCGAGCACTCCAGGGTCCGCTTGTCCCACGGATAAAACAGTGACGATGACCTGAACAGCATTCTTTATGTGTTTATCAAAAAGCGGGCGTATAGTTCGGTCTATGATACGCGAGGAAAGTATAGCTTCGTCTGAAGGTCTGCCTTCGCGTTTGTTGTATTGCCCGCCAAGTATCAGTCCAGCAGCATAATATTTTTCCAGATACTCCACAGTCAGATTGAAAAATCCAAGACTTTTTTCTGCGCTTTTAGATATGACTGCTGTTGCCATGACCACAGTGTCTTCGCACTTTAGTATGACGGAGCCGTTGGCCTGGTCTGCCAGGTCTGAAAATACAGCTGTTATTTTCTTGCCCTCAATTTCTAAAGAGTATTCTTTTTGTTTCATAGCCTCCACTTTATCACGAAAAACCGCCAAAGTGAAACTATTAAAATAAAATCCCTCTAATCATATTAGGGGGATTTTTGTTTAATTTTATTTTTGTTTTTATTCGCGTTTCTTCTTCAGTAGAATATAATTTCTCATTTTTAGTCCATGTATTACAACTATAATAAGGGAAACAAAAAACAGGGAATATATTACAAGAAAGTCCCAAATACTAAGGCTGGTGTTGTATGTAGTCACGCTAATAGTTGTAAAGGTTATTAATTTTACTAATAACATACCAATTGCTATATATAAAAATATTCCAATATACAAACTTTTTTTAGGAAATGTCAGCGGGATTTTTCTCAGTAAAAAATAATATGCCATTATGTAGAATAAATATGTGGTGAAAAAAAGAACACCGCGTAACACAACTTGTGTTGTTACTGTGTCATTGTTTTCAAAACGCATACCTAGGAGCAGTCCTATATATAATTCTTTGATTAAATTATATATGATTTGACTTCCGATAAGTATTGCCACAACGTGAATACTTAGTGAGATAATTAAAAGAGAATGTTTCATCTTGTTTATTTTTAATGTTTTTTGAATCGTATCATAATAATTTATTATTGTCAAGTAGATTGTAAAACACCCGCAATTTTGCGGGTGTTTTACACGATAATAATTTTTTCTATCTAGTAGACTTCACTCCATGTACATGTCATTGCGCCACTTCCGAGTAATCCCCCTGTAGATGAATATGTTCCTGTGTATGTCCCTGGTGTGTGAGCTGGGGGTGTTTCAAATTCTATTGTTACACTCACAAGGCCCTTCGTGCAGGTGACTTTTTGTTTGTTTTGTGTTCCGTTGTTGTTGCCAGCATATTCCAGTGTTCCCTGCTCTGCTCTTGTCGGTACCCCGGTATCTTTTTGTGAGTCTAGTGCTCTTGCACCCTGTGACTTTATATTTGAGGGAAGCAATTTATTGCCAATTATTATTCCTATAATAAAAACTACAACGACTGCTAATATGAACATATACCTAGATTTATTTTGCATAAATATTCTTGTTAAAATAATAATAATACTCTCATACACAGTTAAATAATATCAAGTTATTTATTAAAACAAAATAGCTACAAAATATTTTACAGTAAAAATCTATTTTTTTATCGCATACCTATCAGATATTTCCTTGGGTTTACGGAAAGATCCATGAAGTCGTCTGCTGTTTCTTTCAATTTTTGAGAAGTTGATTGCCCAAAAGATATTACTTCTACTTGTGTCATGGTTTGCAGATATTCCACAAGCGGTACAAAGTCTCCGTCTCCGGAAACTATTATCACCGTGTCTAGCCGTAGAGCCATCTTGACAGCGTCTACCGCGAGTCCCACATCCCAGTCGGCTTTTTTGGCGCCGCTGGAGAAAACTTGCAGGTCTTTCGTCTTTGTTTCTATGCCCATCTTGGTCAGAGCTTCAAAGAAATTCTTTTCGTCTCCCGCTTCGCTTGTTATGACGTACGCTATAGCGCGTACTAGCTTTCTTCCAGCCAGGGCGTCTTTTAATATTTGCCCAAAATTTACCTTTCTTTTGTATAAATTCTTTGCGGTGTGGTAAAGGTTTTGTGTATCTATAAAAATACCCACCCGCTGTTCTTTATGCTTTATTATGCTCATATTTACTATTAAAATTATTAAAACTACGCATGAAATATATTTTTTTTATTTTTACTTCATTCATTATTATGCTGTTTGAATTCTAACACAAAACCCGCTCAAATGGCGGGTTTATGTTTTAGCCAAGTTTGATCTTTTTGACGACTTCCGCGTGAGCATTCTTGTCCTTGCGTTCAAGATATTTCAGATGAGTTCGTCTGTCAGCAACCATCTTTATAAGTCCTCGGCGGGAGTGGTTATCCTTCTTGTGAGTCTTTAGGTGCTTTGCAAGCTCCTCTATACGCTCAGTCAAGATGCCTATCTGGACTTGGGAAGAGCCAGTGTCTTTGTCGTGCACTCGGGACTTCTTGATAACTGCTTGTTTTTTCTTTGTCGTAAGCATGGGCGTATAATAGCATATTCTTGGAAATTGTGCAAGTAGTGCTATACTGTACCCATGTCGCACAATATTCTTGATCTGAAACGCCAATTTCTGGAATATCTGGAGATTGAAAAAGGTTCCAGTATCCGCACGGTAGAAAATTATGATCACTATTTGGACAGATATTTCAATTTCGCAAAAATAAAAGACCCTTCGGATATAACAGACGCTTCAGTGAGGGATTTTCGCTTGTGGCTCAATCGCCAGTCTACCGGCAACAATCGCGCCACAGGCAAAACTCTCTCCAAAAAAACTCAAAACTACTACATGATAGCCTTGCGGGTATTTCTGAAATTTCTGGCAAAAATGGATATAAAAAGTTTACAAAAAGACAAAATAGAGCTGGCAAAAGTAACCGAGCGTTCGCTTGATCTTATCTCTCCATCCGAGCTTTCGCGTTTGCTTTCTGCACCGAAGGGCAATGATCTTAAAAGTTTGCGAGATAAAGCTATCCTTGAGCTTCTGTTCTCCACTGGGCTTCGTGTATCAGAACTTTGTTCTTTGACAAGCGACCTCGATTTGTCTTTAGATGATTTTCCTATCCGTGGAAAGGGCGGCAAGGTACGGGTAGTCTTTCTTTCTGAGGATGCTAGACGGGCGGTGCGAGCATATATGAATGCGAGAAAAGATATGTCCGAAGCTCTTTTTGTGCAGGTCGGTATAGAGATGCGCAAAGAAAAAAATAAAAAGGAAAAAGAAACAGAAAATAAAAGCGCACAGAAAACTAAAAAGAAAGGCAAAGAAGAAACACTAGACCTCCCGCCTCTAACCCGTCGCTCGATAGAGAGAATAGTAAAGAATTATGCAACTATTGCAGGCATTACAAAAAAAGTTACACCACACGTCATACGTCATAGTTTTGCCACAGACTTATTGAGCAATGGAGCAGATATACGTAGTGTGCAAATGATGTTAGGACATGCGAATATCTCCACGACTCAAGTCTATACACATGTAACAGATAGTCATTTGCGAGAAATACATAAAAGGTTTCATGGTAAAAGGAAATAAAATGAAAACAAATATAAACGCCATACAAACTTTTTGTCAGTATGGCGCTTCTTTTTTATTTAGATATTATTCCTTTTTTATTTTTGTGATTAAAGAGTACTACAGATATGAAAAGTATTATTAAAAGTCCAAAACCAGTAGCAGTAAGGAATGTTGTTACTATACCTTGTAAATTTTTTATACCATGAGCTTGGAGAAATCCAAATGTAACTATTGAACTCAGAATAACAGAGATAACAAGCCATTTTAAGATATTCTTTTCTACTTTTATGATTCTGAAATTTGATTTTTCTTCAAGTAATTTTTTGTAGGTAGTAAATTCTCCTTCTACTGCTATGCCAAAGAAAAATTGAACCGCGATTTGTAGGGTGACCATTATCCAATTTGGTGTTCCATAAAATCTGTAGAGCTGTATTGCTCCGCACAAGCAGTACAAAACAAGAAAACCTATAAGCCATTTTTGTATTATGACTTCGCGGTAAATAATCCTTCTCCAGTTTTCTTCTGTTTGTTTGCGGAGGAGTATTAAGAATACAGATATAACTCCGAGCGTGATTATA
Organism: Minisyncoccia bacterium; assembly: GCA_039809265.1. Classification (GTDB taxonomy): domain Bacteria; phylum Patescibacteriota; class Minisyncoccia; order Phycocordibacterales; family UBA9973; genus JBDHUR01. The sequence continues at coordinate 35,452 of JBDHUR010000001.1, read as the reverse complement.
ATTGCCGTAGTTATGATAAATCCATTTGCACGTTCATTATTGTCTATGTGATGGTTTGGCACCAACCAAAGTCCCAACAGATAGATGGCAAATGGTACTAGGTAGTACAGCATTCGTTTTGGTGGTTGTTTTATTTTTATCAAGTTTTTTGTTGCAACTACCGTAGACAGCAGTCCACCCATCAGTATAGTACTGTGAGCAATGATTTGAAGATTTGTTAAACTCATAATTTTACTTTTTTTTTGTTGTTTTTGTTGATTTTTTTATTATTTAAGAACTGGACTTTGTATTATATCTAAAAACATTTTATATGCAACCCAGATGTATGATAAAATGGCATGGTATGAGGATAATTTCTTGGAATACCAATGGCTTGCGGGCGACAGCAAAGCAAGGCAATTTTGAACCAATTTTCAGTAAATACAAACCAGACATACTTTGCTTGCAAGAGACAAAGGCTGACAAAGAGCAGCTGCCGGAAAATGTTGCACACTATAAAAATTACTACGCATACTTTTCTTCTTCTGTGGTAAAAAAGGGCTATAGCGGCGTAGCGATATATTCCAAGTATGAGCCGGAGAAGGTGGAATACGGCATAGGCATAAAAGAATTTGACGATGAAGGTCGCACGCTTGTTGCACATTATGATAACTTTGTTCTCTTGAATTGCTATTTCCCGAATGGCGGTGGAGGGCCGCACAGGCTGGATTACAAACTGCGCTTCTATGATGCATTTTTATCTTTTATAGACAATTTGAAAAAGCAAAAGAAAAATATAATTTTTTGTGGAGATGTAAATACTGCACACACTTCTCTAGATCTTGCCAGACCAAAAGAAAATGAAGAGAATACTGGATTTTTACCTGAAGAAAGAGCGTGGCTCGACGAAGTTGTGGCGCATGGGTATGTAGATGTTTTTCGCCACATGTACCCAAATACGAAAGATGTATACACTTATTGGGATCAAAAGACTAAGGCTCGCGACAGAAATGTGGGCTGGCGGATAGATTACTTTTTTGTAAATTCTGCTTTTGTAAAAAATGTAGAAAAATTCAAAACACTCGCAGATTACTATGGCAGCGATCACTGCCCTATTTTGCTTGACTTTGACCTTTAGTGCTGTTACTCTTCGTACAAGTTAAATCTTTATTTTAAATACAAGACTTTTCATGGCTGGTTGTTTTTCACAGGTGCAGTTGGTGGTTCTCTGCGCCTGTAACCTTCTCTGGTTTTCCCCATTTTTACCTTGACAAAATGACTTTTTCCTGATACAATGACAAGGAAAAAGTAAATTCAAAAACATATAATTATGAAAAAGAAAGTATTTCTCCTGCTATTTATTGCGCTTTATCTTTGCACTGTATTCTTTGCAAAAGCATTTGCGCAGACTTATGGCACCACGTTTATATCTTCCGGCACACGCCCCGAGGGTATGATAGCTAAAGATATAAATGCCGATGGCCGTATGGACATCGTGTTCAACAACAGCTACTCGGGTCTAATAAACTTTGCAACGGATTTTCGTTTCAATGTTTTACTCGGAGATGGCCAAGGCGGCTTCTCTCTTTCGGGATCGTATTCATATGTACCTTCTCCTCAGAGCCAGCTGTACAATAGCGTAACCCACGACATAGGTCTTCATGATTACGATGGAGATGGCCTGCAGGATGTGGTGCTGAACTTGTATGACTCTATAGGTATTTCTTACCAAAATCCAAATGGAACTTTTGGGCAAGTAAATACTTACCATGCAAACCGTACTACAGAAAACTTTGCTATAGATGAAGCAACTGGGAAGATCTTAATCTCTCATTTTCAACTCCCAATCTATACACCATCGTATTCTCTGGCAGAGCCTTCTGCCGCTGGGTTTACGATCACAGAGATAGTGACACCCGAATGGCGAGACGACTTTGTGTTCTATGGTAGTCAGATATTTGCGCGGACGCCAAGCGGTATCATAGAGCAAGATTTTGCTGGTAATGTTTTAACCGCTTACTCACTCGGCAATATAGCGTCTTACACTGTGAGTGATGGCAAGTTGTATGCTGCTTCATCTGGAAGTTTGTACGAGTTCAGTTTGGGACAAAATACTACTCCCAACATAAGTCCCTTACCATCCACTGCTTACGATGCAAACGATATTTCCGTAGTAGATTTGGATGCAGACGGCACAAAAGAGTTTGTATTTGTCAGTAACAGCGGTATAACTATTGCAGATAAGTCTGGTAATGGGACTTTGTTCGCTTCTCAGTACTCATTTGTCTTGCCGGTGCATTCGCTTTGCATCGCGGACTACAATGGTGACGGCAAGCAAGATATTGCTTGCCCAATAGCAAACTATTTCCCTGCTCAGTCTGGGATAAATCTGCTCCTGTCTTTGTCTTCTACTACAAGTCTTACGCAATTACAAAACGCTCTGCCCCAAGTGTTGGTATATCCGAATCCGACCACAGATGTATTGTATGTGTCAGGTATTTCCGACAAGGCTTCTCTTACTGTTTATGATGCAAAGGGTTCTTTTATTAAGAAGTCTGTTGCAGTAAATAGTTTGAATGTGAGTGACCTGCTACCCGGAGTTTATACACTTCTTATAGAAGATAAAAGTAAAACACTTTCTAAAAAATTCGCCAAGAATTAAGGCGAAAAATCAACTCCCTGCAAGCTAGCGTGCAGGGAGTTTTATTTTATATATCCTTCTGCTTTTAATAATGCAAATTTCTTTTTCGCTCCGCGATTATAGTTTCCAAGTGTTCCATCACTTTTTATAACTCTATGGCATGGCACGTCAGGACGAAAGTTTGCTTTCATTATGCTTCCAACGGCCCGCGCGGCTCGCGGAGAACCCGCTCGCCGCGCCACATCTGCATAGCTCAGTACTTCTCCTTTCGGAATTTTCCGAACCACCTCTAGTACTTTTTGTGTGAATGATTTATGTATTGTTTTCATTTTTTATTTTCTAACCTTATGTCTCTCGTGTAGTTTGGTTATCTCTGATTCGTTTACTTCCTCTTTCTTCTCCTTCCCCTTCTCGCCGAGTTTGCGCAAGTCTGCATCTGGCAAAGTATTTAGTTCAAGTGCACGGGATTCCAAATATGCTATTCCATTTTTCGCATCATCTTCCAGACACTCTTCAAGCAAAGCGTGCAGGATGAAGCCCATTCTTGGCCCTGGCTCTATGCCAAGCTCTTTCAGCGTTTCTCCTTTTATCTTTAGCATTGCTACAGAAGTTGGTGCCCGCAAAGCCTCCTCTATCATAGCGTGGTATTTACGAAGGCGGTATGGGGCTTCCGGCTTTCTCATCCCTGCTCTATCGCATTCACGAACCTTCATAAGTTCCCAGATATTTTCCCTTCCGACATTTACTATGGTACGGCGTACAGCAGACAAAGTAATGGTCTCTGTATCAGAGAAAAACATGTGGTATCGCACAAGTTTCTCTACTTTCTCTGAAATATCTTTTGGTAAGCGTAAGCGTTCTAATATTTTTTTTACCATTCGTGCTCCGACTACTTCGTGTCCATAGAAAGTGTACTTCCCTCTTCCGCCTGCTTTTGTGCCGTCCCAGCGTCTGGTGCGTGGCTTGCCTATGTCGTGCAAGAGCGCAGCCAAACGTATGTCAAAATCCCAGCCTTTTTCCTTTGCATGTTCTAGCGCGTGAAGCATGTGTTCAAAAACGTCGTATATGTGCTCACCTTTTTGTTCGCAGCCTATACCCTCTTCAAGCTCTGGCACGAAGTAATGCAAAAGTTCAAGTTTGGCAAGCATTCCCACCCCAACCATAGGTTCTGGTGAATTTATTATTTTTATAAATTCGTCCCGGATACGTTCCATGGAGATATTCTTCAAGAGGGGTGCATTTTCTGTTATGCCTACTATGGTTTCGGAAGATATGGTGAAGCCAAGCTGGCAGGAGAAGCGAATAGCACGCATCATGCGTAAAGCGTCCTCTGTGAAGCGCAAAGAGGCTTCCCCCACAGTTCGTAGCCTTCTGTCTTTTATGTCCTTTATACCGTCGTATAAGTCCAATAAATGTCCTTTAGATGGGTTGTAGGCTAGCGCATTGACCGTGAAGTCTCGTCTTTGCAGGTCGTCCTTTATGTCTTTACTAAAAGATACTTTATCTGGATGACGAAAATCACTATATTTCCCTTCTGTTCTATAAGGCGTTACTTCTATGGCCTTTAATTTTGGGTTAACGTCCAATGATTCGTCTATAACGGCCACTGTCCCAAAGTCATTTTCGTAAACTGTCTTTGAAAACAAAGAAACTATCTGCTCAGGGACAGCGTTGGTTGTTACGTCCCAGTCCTTTGGTGTGCTGCCTAGAATAAGATCTCGTACGCATCCGCCGATCAAGTACGCTTCAAATCCCGCTTTCTCTAGCGTCTCCACTACCCCGAGCACTTCTCTGGGTATAAGTTTATTATTTATTGGTTTTGTTATGTCGTGGCTCATAAAGCCAAAGTTTTGTGCACCCGGAGGGATTCGAACCCCCAACAACGGTTCCGAAGACCGGTATGATATCCATTTCACCACGGGTGCGATTATTTTTTAATGTGTTTAATTATATGTTATTTATCAAATTGTGTAAATATAACAAGAAATAATTGCGTTTATTTTAGAAAAATAGTACAATTCAGCTGTTGTATTTTTGCGGCTATGGTTTAGTGGTAGAACACGTCCTTGCCAAGGATGAGACGGGAGTTCGATTCTCCCTAGCCGCACAACGACCTTTTGTACAGCTTGTGACAGCATTCTATTAAAACTTTGCATATGCAAGTGTCCTTTAATCCACATTTTTACCCATATTTACCAACAAACTGTGGATAACTCTGTGTACTTTGTGCATAAAAGACACATAATTTCCTTTACAAAATGACTTTTAAGAAATGTTTATAAAAGTCTAAAACTAAAATACCCTTACAAAATAAGCATTTTTCAGAATATATCTCTAGGACACTTAAAATTAACAGTTTTTATATACAAATTGTTTCACGTGAAACAGTTTCATATGAAACAGGTAATATTTAAATAATATGCCAAAGGTATTTACATCAAAAACTCAAAGAATAGGGGAACTAGGCGAGGATATTGCTTGCAAATATCTTATTTCAAAAGGTTTCAAGGTTATAGAGCGTAACTATACAAAGAAATGGGGTGAGATTGATATTGTCGCTTCAAAAGACAGAAAGATATATTTTATAGAAGTTAAAGCTGTTTCATGTGTAACGCTACCACCCGTTTCATATGAAACGGGTGGTAGCAGCGTTGAATTTACGGAAAAATCAAAACAGACATATTTTCGTCCAGAGGAAAATATGCACTCAATAAAAGTCCGTAAGTTCTTAAGGACAATACAAACGTACTTAATCCAAAAAGCCATAGAGGGGGAGTGGCAAGCAGATTTGTATTGTGTGTATATCCATATACCTACTCGTACCGCTAGGGTAAAATTGATCCCAAATATAACATATTGACTTTAAGCTATAAAAGTTATATACTTTGAGTGAATAATTCTAAAAAACCACATAATTATGATACAAATTCAAGCTTGCCTCGTCAGCATAAATGACCTGTCAAATCCTTACCAAAACTTGTCGCTGGTAGAACCAGACACAACAAGTACTGTTCCTTCTACTTGTATAGAGATACCGCAGTCCATTCACCCGGAACTTTACATGAAAAACAAAGTCCTTATCTCTAAAGCTCCCGCAAAGATACTGCTAAACTTGGAGAAATCCAGCTACGGTGGCATCCTCAACAAGTACAAACATTATTATGAGATGCCGAAGGATAAGAAGCTAAACATTATTTTCAGCTTAGTGAATGAAAACTCAAGGAATTTTTCAAAGTATTATTTCTTGCGAGACGGCCGAGGGTACTACTTTGTAAGCGATATTGCTGTGCCAAATAATTATGAGGTGAAGTCTTTGCTCTCATCGCATCATCCATTTACTGTTTCCATGCCTTATTGGGAAGAGCAAGGCCGCAAGCCGATAAAGCTGTACTCTATGCACATAGACGATGACAGCGTTAAGCTTAAGAAGTATTCTATTTTTATCTCAAAGAATGTTCGACCGAAAGATAGCAACAAATTTTTTCTTTGTCTAAAAAGGGAAGTAACGCACATGCTTTGGTTCAATGACGAGAATAAATGGGATATAGACAAGAAGCTGAAAGAGGTCATCGTTCAAGGTGTACGCAAACGGTATTTCGCCACTAGGCATATATGTGAATACTATGATGCTATGAGTTAAATTTTATTTTCTCTTAGAGTGAAGGTCTGCCGGTTTTTCATACATGAGGCAGGCCTTTTTTATTGTCTAAAAGCTAAAATATGATAATATAGAGAAGCCTTAACGATCTTTTTGTCGGGGTGTAGTATATCGGTAGTATACTTGTTTTGGGAACAAGAGGGCCGAGTTCGATTCTCGGCACCCCGACCAAGAGATCGTTTTGCGAGTATGGTTTAGTGGTAGAATACCTGCCTTCCAAGCAGGGGACGGGGGTTCGATTCCCCCTACTCGCACTTGACGTTTAAGTGAAAATATTATATCATCTATCTAGATATAATTGTGTTTGACTTAAAAAATTAATAAAAATGAAAAATGTTATTGCTATAACTATGGGCATAATTGCTCTGGTGCTTACTTTGTTATTGTTTCGTCTTGCTTATATACACGGTGGAGACATGGACAATATTTCTTCTCAAACAAAGATCGTAACCTGTATTTCTTTAGTATTCCTTACTCTCGGTATATTTATTTTGTTGAAGTCCCGCGAGCTTTCTTTCAAGATTATGGGCATTTTATTGTCATTAGCAGGTGTGTTGTTTTTTGCACTTATATTAAGTGTAACCCAAACACACAATCTTGACTTAAGGATTTTGTTGTTCAAAATGTAATTATTTTTTTCATTGTTGGAATTCTCAGCCTGCATATATGTGTAGGCTGTTTTTCTTTAAAATACTTGCAAAGCATTTTTGTTTTGATAGAATGGCGTACACATGGCGCTACTTTTTATTTTTTTGACATTCTTTTCTACTTTTGCTGGCGGGCTGGTTGGGCTGAAGTATAAAAATAAACTTCACTTGGTACTGGGCTTTACTGCAGGAGTTATCTTGGCTGTTATAGCTTTTGATATTTTTCCTGAAATTGTGGAGCTGACGGGGAAGACAGGGCTTGATCCTATATATCCCATGCTTGCTCTTGTGGGTGCTTTTTTGCTTTTTCATATTGCGGAAAAGATGCTCTTGATACATCATTCACATGAAGACGAGTACAAGGAGCATTCGCATCCAATTGTAGGAAAGTTTCAAGCACTTGCTCTTGCTGGCCATTCATTTTTGGATGGAATTGGTATCGGACTTGGTTTTCAAGTAGATACTGCTGTCGGTGTGCTGGTAGCTTTGGCAGTGATCGCTCACGACTTCTCAGACGGACTGAATACCGTTTCTTTGATGTTGCGTCACAAGAATACAGAAAAAAGAGCGAGGCAATTTCTTTATGTAGACGCTATTGCTCCTGTTTTGGGTGGATTATCCACTTTACTTTTTACATTACCAGAGAAAGCGCTACTTATATATCTAGGATTCTTCGCAGGATTCTTGCTATACATAGGTGTGTCAGATATTTTGCCAGAGGCTCATTCAAAACATTCGTCTTGGAAAACTGTAGCTATGACAGTATTGGGAGTTGTATTTATTCTCCTGGTGACTTCTGCGATTCATTCATAAACACAAAACCCGCCAATGGCGGGTTTTGTGTAAGTGGGTGACGCTTTATTTTACTGCGTCCTTGAGTGCCTTTGCGGCGCGGAATTTTGGAACTTTTGTAGCTGCAACCTTTACTTGCTCACCAGTTTTTGGGTTGCGAGCCATCCTTGCGGCGCGTTGCTTTACAGAAAAGATGCCAAGCCCCGCTATAGACACCTCGTCTCCTTTTTTCAAAGTATCAACGATGGAGTCAACTATGCCGGATACGACTTCTTCAGCCTGCACTTTTGTGCCACCGATCTTGCCGTGAACCCATTCTATCAAGTCTTGTTTGTTCATAACTTATTTTATGGGATAAAATTGCCAATAAAAACATTCGACCGCAAGGCTATTGGCTTATCCAAAAGCCTTTAAAACCTATGCCCCCATTATACCGTCCTGAAAATGAAGCGCAATAGCAGTCAAAAGTTTGACAAAAATTGCGTAAAATGTTAGTTTTTAGAAAAAATTCTATAAAAAATGAAAAAACTATTAGAAATATTGGATCAAGCACCCAATAATGCTTTTGCCAGCTTGCAAAACAAAACTGATTTATCCTTGGAGTCTACAGATACACAATATTCAATTGGTGGTCATAAGCTTGAGGTTAAGCCAAACCAGATAACAGAAATCATATTAAATAGGCAAAAATCTTTCATAAGAGATTATATTGTTGCAAAGGAGAATCTTTTGAAAGAGTTGAAAAGGGTTAATATTATTCCGATGGCAGTTTTACCTGCCGATATATTTTTTGATATTTTAGATCAATGTAATCTGGTACGCTTTGAATCTCTGGATGAAAATGGTACTCAAATGTTTGATTATAACTATCTTCATTTGCCGTTCGCCAAGCTTCTTGGGGCCATATCTTTCTGTCCGTATGTTGTATTTTACAAAGATGGTAATCCAAAAAGTTGCATTATTACACCAGACATGTCCATAAGTCTTAGTTTTATTGGATGTCATAATGAAATAGTTAAAGGAAAAATATTGGACTACGGAAGAAGTGTGGATGATTTTCATGTTCTTGTGCGGCTGTCGGAGGGAGCGGGATTCAGTTATAAATTCTCCATGCCGTATTCAATTGATTCTTTTGCTATAGGGAAATATCGTCATCGTAGTATTACAAAGCCGCCGAGTGAGACCTTTGGCGACCTGGTAAAAAGCTATATTGATGATAATTTGTTCTATAAGATAATTTCGCAATATCTCATTAAGGCTCCGGAAGACAGTGGTTTGTCAATATCAAATGGGAAGATAAGCGTTTTATTTCCTAAGATGCCGGATGATATAAAAGAAATGCTTCTTCGTGTTCACGAAGAATTGCCGCACTGGAAACTTTATACAGCAGCAACGGCCAACGCATTTACTATAAGCATGAAAAATGGAGAAGATTTGCGGCAGCATTCAAAAGAATCTGTTTTGCCTATTTGGATAGAAGTCTATGAGAGGATTCTTAAAAAACATGGTTCTCTTTTAGAAGTTGGGGAACTTGAGAGATACTTGTCCGAGCACGAAAAATCAGCTGATAATGATCCGATATTTTACTATATTACAAAAACACAATTAAATAATGTGGAGTATAAACATGCGGTTGTCTTTGGTCAGTACGGAGATTTTCCAAATGAAAAGAAGGCTGTTGAAATAGCACAGCAATATAGTAAAGGTTATGAAGGTATTCTTTATGACTTATAGTCAAAAAGCCCAGCCGTATTATCGGCGGGGCTTTTTCTTTGTATGTCACAGAGTTGCTTCATAGTGTGTTATACTCTATGTATGAACAACTATTCATTTTTTAACAGGCCATATGTGATACCCGCTTTAGTTCTTGGTATTGCATTTGTGCTTGCGTTTATTTTTGTAGGCTCTGCTGTGCGTTCTTTGCGAGCGGGAGAGCAGACTGTAAATGTGACCGGCTCTGCCAAAGAGCGCGTGGAGTCCGATGTCGGCAAGGTGCGCGGTACTTTCGAGCGCAGGGTTGTCAGTGGGGCTTTAGCTTCTGGGTACAAGCAGATAAATACAGACAAAGATGCTATTGTAACTATTTTGAAAAGTTTGGGTGTGTCTGACGAAGAGCTTACCATAGACCCTGTATCTTCTTATGAAATTTCTGACTACGACCAAAATGGAAACAGGATACAGGGCACAGAAAGGACGGTGCTAAACCAATCTTTCTCTGTCTCTTCTTCTGATATTGCAAAGATAAAAAATATTTCAGACAAAGCTAGTTTGTTTGCAGACAAAGGAATCTTTGTGCAAATGCAAGCACCGCAGTTTTTGTATTCTCAAGAGAAGCTGGCGTCTTTGCGTGTAACGCTGCTTGGTAAAGCAATAGAAGATGCAAAAGCTCGTGCGGACGTTATAGCAAAAGGTTCAGGCAGGAACAACGTTTCAAAGCTTGTCGGCGCATCTTCTGGTGTTGTGCAGCTTCTAGCCCCAGACTCTGTAGATGTAGAAGACTACGGATCGTACGATACTTCTACTGTCTCTAAAGATGTAATGGTTACAGTCAAAGCACAGTTTAGGTTGAGATAGAAAAATATTCAATTAAAAAGAAGCGCAGATGTGTTTCACACATCTGCGCTTCTTTTTAGGTTTTGTCTTATCTTGCGTAGTCTATTATCCTGGTTTCGCGGATCATAGTTACTTTTATTTCCCCCGGATATTTCAACTCCTGTTCTATCTTTTGTGCTATATCTCTTGCCATGTTCTTGGCCTCAATGTCGGACACTTTGTCTGGGGTAACAAAGATGCGTATTTCTCTTCCTGCTGACAATGCATAAGATTTCTCTACACCATCAAAGTTATTTACGAGCGCTTCAAGGTCTTGCAGTCGTTTCAAATAGTTTTCTACGCTGTCGCTCCTTGCTCCAGGGCGGCCTCCAGATATGTAGTCCGCTGTTTGCACAATCACAGCTTCTATCGTTTCATGCGGACAGTCGTCATGGTGGGACTTCATAGCTGTGATCACGCGTTCATCTGCGCCAAACTTTTGCAAGATGCGTATGCCTATGTCTATGTGCGTACCTTGCACTTCATGGTCTAGCGCTTTGCCTATGTCGTGTACCAGTGCGCCGGCCTTGGCCACGTACACATCTGCCCCAAGCTCTTCAGCTATCATGCCAGCAATATGTGCCATTTCCAGGGAGTGTTGCAAGACGTTTTGTCCGTAGCTTGTGCGGAAGTATAGTCTGCCCAAGATGGCAATAAGTCTCGGATCAAAGTTGAAGATACCTGCTTCATATACCGCCTGCTCGCCTTTTTCTTTTATAATTTTGTTTATGTCATCCTTTGCTTTTTCCACTATCTCTTCTATCTTTGCTGGCTGTATACGACCATCTAGTATCAAGTTTTCCAGCGCTACCCGTGCTATCTGTCTGCGTACAGGATCAAAAGATGAAATGATGATAGTTCCTGGAGTGTCGTCTACGATAAGCTCCACACCGGCCGATTTTTCAAAAGCGCGAATATTGCGTCCTTCTTTTCCGATAATTTTTCCTTTGATATCGTCTGAAGGGATGGTAACACTTGTAGACATCATATCGCTGGCAGTAGAAGATGCTAGGCGTTGTATGGATGTGGCAAGGATTTCCTTTGCGCGGTTCTCCAGCTTTTCCTTGCCGGAGTTCTCCAGCTTTTGGATGCGCACCAGCAAATCTTCTTCATATTTGTTCTCAATGCTTGCGTTCAAAAGAGCGCGAGCATCTGCTTCAGAAAGTCTTGAGACTTTTTCAAGCTCTTTCATTTTTTCTTCTTCCATCGCGCCGACTTTGTCGCGGGCTTTTTTTACTTCCTCTACTTTCAGCTTTATATTTTCCACTTCCTTGTCTATTTCTACTTGGCGAGCATCCAAAAGCTCCTCTTTTTTTATGAGGCGTTCCTCGGTCTTTTTATATTCTTGCTCTTTTTTCTTTTCCTCTTCTTTCAGCTCTTCTACACGCTCGTCGGACTTTTTCTTGGATTCATCCAAGATTCTCTGAGCTTCTTCTTTGGCGCCTATCATCATCTGCTTTATTTCAAGCTCCATTGAACCGCGCTTGCCTTGCGAGATGATGATGCGCATATAGTACCCGACACCCACACCTACGGCGAGAGCTCCGGCTATGCACAAAAGTAATAATAAATTCATAAAACTTTGCGGTTTGAACGAAAGAAAATACCGTCTTTATGAAGACATTTCTCTGGAGAATAGTGTAAACAAGATTTTGATGGGAAGGGAAGTCATACAGAAGTCTATGTGTCGGGTGAATCTTTCGGTCAAACCAAACTAAAATAATAAAATCTGACAACTTTATAATAACAGAGAAACTTCTATAATGGAATGCTTGACAATATATATAAAATATGCTATCATGTGAACAGAAACTTAAACAATAAAATATATGAGGAATTTCTTTCAATTATTTATGCACAACCATAAATGGTTTGTAGGAACACTGGCTGTTGTTACTGTATTATTCTTTTTTTTGTGGGCTACTTTTAATCCAGACAGCCTGCGTGATGGTTGGAATAGATTTATAGATCTTTGTATTCAGATTCGTAACCTTATCATAACTATCTTCCTTGTGTGGCTGGGTTTTAAGATAATGTTGAAAGGAAACGGAAAAGGTAGGGGGCATTAAGATTTATGCTTTTAAAAACCGGAGTATTCTCCGGTTTTTTTATTTACTATTTTTTCTTGTTATTCAGGATTTCATCTATTAGTCCGTATTTTTTAGCTTCATCAGAGCTCATGTAATAGTCTCTATCGGAATCTTTTTCTACTTGTTCGGAAGTTTTGCCGGTATTTTTTGCAAGCAGTTTGTTCAGTTTTTCTTTTGTCTTTAATATATGCTTTGCGACTATTTCAATATCTGAAGCTTGTCCTTCTGCTCCGCCCATAACTTGGTGGATCATGACCTCAGCATTTGGCAGAGCAAAACGTTTGCCTTTTGTGCCGGAAGAGAGAAGTACTGCCGCTGCTGATGCTGCTATTCCTACGCATATAGTCTGAATATCGGGCTTTATGTGTTGCATGGTGTCATATATTGCCATAGCCGAAGTAACAGATCCACCTGGAGAGTTTATGTAAAGCATGATGTCTTTCTTCGGGTCTTCGTGTTCTAGGTGTAATAGCTGGGCTATGATTATGTTTGCCATGTTGTCATCTATCGGCCCACCTAGGAATACTATGCGTTCGTTCAAAAGGCGAGAGTATATGTCATAAGCTCTTTCGCCGAATTGTGATTTTTCTATAACTGTGGGTATTAGCATAAAAATTTGTATATTTGATAAGGTTTATAAAGGTTTGGATCTATAGTATAGCATGGAAAATATGGTGTTGTTAGTGCTTGACTTTTATTGTGCAAGCTGATATAATGGTTAAAAATTAAAACACAATAAAAATGAAGAAATTGGTTATTATTTTCGCGTTAATCACAGGGATTGTGGTTTCTACAAGACAGACAAAAGGACAAGTTTCCTTTTCCGCGGGAGTTTCGTTTGGTGTTGTTACTCCGGTAACATATTGCGCACCACTGCCACAGCCAGTAGTGTACTACACACCAGCTCCAGCTTGTTACACTACTTATACGTATTTTAGCAATGGGTGCTATCGCACAGTAAGACGTCCATGCGAACAGCAAAGATGTGTACAGGCACCAAGAAGACCAACACGAAACAGGTACCACAACAATGGTAACTATGTGGACGATGTTTACTGGAAATCCGGTGGTAATAACATAAGCAACAATGTTGTCGTAGAAGAAAAACGCAACACAACAGGCGGAGGGAATTATTATTGAATTTTTTAAGTGTATTTCAGTTGGTTTGAATTTAAAAACAGCCAGATGTTGTCTGGCTGTTTTTTGTTTGCCGTTTTACTTCTCCAAGAAGTTGAAGACCAGCTCGTTTTTCATTATCGTCTCTATGTAAACTTTGGTACGAATTGGGTCTGCGCCTTTGTAGTGTTCTAGCAGATGTGAGACTTGCTCTTCTACTGCTTTCTCATCTGGCTTTAGGTTTTCCTTTTCTGCAATAGCTTGCAAAACTATTTCTAGCTTTGCTCGTTTTTCAGCATCAGGAGCGATTTCTGTGCGGATTTCCTCATCCTTTTTGTTTATTTGTTTTAGGTAGTCCTCGTATTTTATGCCAGCTTGTTCTACATCAGTTTTCACTTTGAATATAGTTTTATCTATCTCAGAGTCAATGATGACTTGCGGTACATCAAGCTCGGCATCTTTCAAAAGTTCCTCTACAAGTTCTGCGCGAGATTTGCTTTTTGCTCTGTCGGCTTTTTCTAAAGTAAGATTTTCTTTCATCTTTGCCCGAAATTCGTCTACCGTTTTAAATGGGCCAAAGCTTTGTACATATTCGTCTGTCAGCTCTGGCAAGTCTTCGTCTTTTATTGGGTCGTGCGGAGTGTGCTCGCCCGGTTTATCATTTTTATGAAGTTCGTTGTGTGCGCGCATATGGCGGACTTCAAGTATCGCATCTTCTACTTCTTTGTCGGTAGCCGGCTCAGCATTTTCTTGTTTTACTTTTTTCCAAGCATTTTTGTAGTCGCCAAGTTTAACTTCCGGCATGACAGCGGTTACTATCTTGAAGCCCAAAGGGTTGTCCAGAGCAAGCTTTGTTATGAGTACTTCCGGTCTGCCGATGGCGTCTATCTTGTTCTCTTTCAATATCTTTGGATATGCTTCGCTAATGGCAAGCTCGGCCATTTCCTCTAGTATTGCAGAAGGGAGTATTTTCTTTTCTATGATTTCCGCTGGAGCTTTGCCTTTGCGGAAGCCGTCTACTTCTATGTCTTTGCCTATTATCTCTACAGCTTGTGGGCGGTACAAAGCGAATTTTTCTGCCCCAATCTCTCCAGTTATTTCTACCTGGCTTTTTTCTAGTTTCTTTATGTCTATTTTCATAGTAAAAGTACTTTAGCAGAAAATGCCGAAAAATCCAAAATCGTAAAGACAGCAACACAGCCCCGCGCGGCAGAGCCGCGCGGGGCTGTGTATTTTTCCTAACTAACGCATTTTAAAGTCCTGCATCCAAAGAGTTTACATCTGTAGAATTCAAGTCTTGGTCTATGCTGTTCAGGTCATCAGAGCTTTGCATGTTCTGCTCGGAAGACATAGACGCATCCACACTCGTACCTGTGTCTCCTGTCGGCATAGTGCCATCGTTTACCATATCTTCTTGTACAGTTGTGTCGTTCACAGGAGCGTTCTTGGAGCGGTTGTACAGGTATACACCGCCGAAAGCCAATATGATGATAAGTATAACCAAGCCAATAACAGAACCAGAACCTTGCCTTGAAACATCTGCAGAATTGTTTACTTCATTTTCCATTTGATTTACAGCTAACTTATAATGCGTACATTATACTACTAATTTGTGGTTGTTGTAGTTGCGCTAGTTTTTGCTGCCATATCTATCTTGTGCAGCTCTTTCATAGCATTTACCAAGTTTTCCCAAACTGCTTTTAGGGAAGTCTTTTCCTTTGTTGCCAAATCTTTGATCTGTGTTTTCTCGGCATCTGTTACATCTGTGTTGGCTGGGTGAGCGTCTACTATAGCCTTTATCTGAGCTTGGAAGTTTTTCGCGTCAGCAAGGTTTGTCTTTGCTGTTGCTATGAATGTGTCTGCAGTAGCAGTGTTCTTGCCATCTGTCTTCATCTTTGCCACACGAGTGTCTATGCGAGCGATGATGTTGTCAAAGTTCTCAAGCGCCATGCCGAACTTTTTATGTGCATCAAATCTGATTTTCCAGTCCATAAACTTGCCACTGTTGTTAAAATTATTAAAGAACCTCTTGCCCATGTTCACATTTACGTTTGTCTTTACTTCACCTTTGTTTTTACGCTTGTCGTCTTTCTTTGTGTCGTCATCTTTCTTTACAAATAAACCAATGTTTAATCTGCTTTCCCCATTTTTATTTTTTTCGCCTGTTGTATTGTAATGTGCAGACGTAGCTATCGGCGAAAGAGCTAAGGCACACAGGACAACAATAAGATATTTTTTCATAAAATTTTGGATTAAGTTTATAATCTAAGCACATCATATATAACGCATATCAAAATACCGCCGTGACGGCGGTACATTTGACAAGTTCCACATCTTTTATTCCGCTAGCTTTGGTGCATATTCACTCTGGTAGCGTTCCGTGCATTCTTTTACTATCTTCACAGCTTCATCTTTGCCGAGGAATTCTCCGACTGCGCCTGTGCCAGGCTTTTTCAGGGCTTTGTAGTTCTCCCAATAGTATTTCGTTTCCTTTAAGAAGTATTCGCCAAGGTCTGTGTACTCTTTTATATGGTCAGAGCGTTTGTCGCTAGCCAAAACAGCAATAATTTTGTCGTCCACTTCGCCTCCATCTACGAACTTCATTGCACCTATAATACGTATTTCTGCCACAGACCCTGGAACCAATGGTTCGGTGATGTTTACTATCTCTACATCCAGAGGGTCTCCATCTAGGTCCCAAGTCTGAGGTATAGCTCCGTATGTGAACGGATAGGCAAGAGAAGAGTAGCCAACTCTGTCCAGCTTTAGTTGCCCGCTCTCTGTTATGAGCTCGTATTTGTTTATTGAGCCGGCAGATACTTCTATTATCGTGTTCGCAATAGCATTTGTTTCATCTGCAAAAGACGGAAGTACATGCAGAAGGTTTAGCATGTACTTTGAAGGTTTATGATTTATGTTTGCCATGGTTTCATGGTAGCAGAAAAAAACGCCGCTGAAAAGCGGCGTTTTTTTCTGCTCTGTTATTCTTCTTTTTCCTCTGTTACTTCTACTTCTGGCTCGCTTGCCATCATCTCGTCCGCGATAGCTTCTGTTTCCGTGTTATCTTCGTCCGCGACGTTTTCTCCCGCATCTTCTTTCAGGTCAGAGAGCTTTACAAATCCTTCGTCATCGTCTGCTATGTCTTCATCGCTATCCATTTCTTCTCCCTTTATGCCTTTGATGTCTATTCTCCAGCCAGTTAGCTTTGCTGCAAGTCGTACATTTTGTCCGCCTTTGCCGATAGCTAGGGAAAGCTGGTCGTCTGCCACTTCTATAGATGCTTTGCGTTCGTCTTCGTTTATCTCTATATCAAGAGCTTTTGCTGGGGACAGAGAGTTGGCTACAAATGTCATCGGGTCTTCAGACCAAGGTATGATGTCTATCTTTTCTCCGTTTAACTCATTCATAACTGTTGTTACTCTGACACCTTTTTGTCCCACACATGCGCCGACTGGGTCTATGTGTTCGTCGTTGGTGGCAACTGCTATTTTGCTTCTGGAACCAGCTTCGCGAGCTATGGACCTTATCTCTACCACGCCGCTGGCTATTTCTGGTGCTTCCATTGCAAAAAGTTTTTCTATAAGTTTCGGGTGGCTGCGGGACAGGCGCAAGTTTACTCCACGAGGAGATTCCTCTACTGCGTAGAGATAAGCCTTTATTCTGTCGCCTCGACGGTAGTGTTCGCCCGGGATTTGCTCTTCAAAAGGTATTACGCCTGAAGCTCGGTTGAAGTCTACATATATATTGCCTCTCTCTACTTTTGATACTATACCGTTTATTATCTCGCCCTCCTTTGTGCCGTATTCGTCTATCACTGCGCCGCGTTCTGCTTCGCGGATACGCTGTATGATAACTTGCTTTGCCGTCTGGGCAGCAATGCGGCCGTAATCGTCTTTGCCTTCAAGAGGGAATATCATTTCGTCTTCTACTTCGGCGTCCTTTTTCATTATCTTCGCATCTTCCAGCAGTATATGGTGCTCTGGATTGAAGCGTACACGGTCGTCTCCCTCTACCTCCTCTGGCATTTCTTCCTCGCTTTCGCCGTCTTTAGGTATGCGTGCAGTAGTGTCGTCTACCACTATCTTTACTTGGTAGAAGTCTGTTTTTCCTGTATCTGTATCAAATTTTGCGCGGATTATCTGGCCTTTTTTACCGTAGTCTTTCTTGTAGGCAGCAGCAAGTGCTTGTTCTATGGCTTCTATGATCTTTTCTTTTGGTATTTTTCGCTCTTCTTCAAGCTGTTCAAGAGCAGATTTCATTGTTTTTAGGTCTAACATATATTTTATTGTTTCCTGCGTAGGCAGGCAGTATTAAATTTTATTAAAAAAAGTCGGGTTCGCGACCGACTTGATGTTCACTATGCTATCAAAAAAACGCAGAAAAGTCAAAAACTTTTTCTCGCGCATTTATCCACAATGTTTTTCTTCCTCTGCCCAAAAGAAATGATACTATATATTTGTATGGAACCTATTCCTTCACATCCGCATGCTTCACGTAACCTAGCCATTTCACTTTTTGTGCTGGTGCTTGTGGTCTTGCTTGGCGTTTTTTGGTACAGATATGAACATCAGAAAGTTTCTCGCGGTGTAAACTCCGGCCAAGAACTTACAGACGAGCAAAAGCAGCAAGTCATAGAGCAGGCAGAAGCTATGTATCCAGCGCCAGAATACTCAGAGGCAGACCAGCAAGCCGTGATACAACATTCACAAGAAGAGCAATGGTCTGGCAACAATCTTACAGACGAGCAAAAGACCGACATTTTTAATAAGTTAAATTCTCGTTAAAATGAAGATCAAGAAAGGATACATCATATTTGCACTTCTCGCGCTTGCTGTCTCTGGCATCGGTCTTTCAAGATACACAAAGGTGGCAGACGCGCAGATAACTGTGGCTGCTATACCAGAACTCTCTGGCAGTGCGTACTCGGCGAACTTTGGCACTATCAGCTTCAACTGCAAAACCGCTAGCGGTTGCACCGGATCAAACTACAAAGTTACTGTGGACAGTAATGGTTTCCTGCACGGCTACGCTTGGGCAAACCCTCGGGACTCTGTGGCTGGTACGGACAATGTGGGCTGGCTGAAGTTTGGCGGACTATCCGGCTTCCCAACTACGGACCCGACAGCTACAGCAATAAATGCTCGCATAGTCGGCAACCCCGGAAACCAAAGGATAATAGGCTGGGCAAGGTTCTGTGCTCCTGCTGTAACTCCGACAGGCTGTGCTGGTGCCACAGGCACAAACTCTGGCGGCTGGGATGGCTGGGTTTCCTTTGATGGCACAAGCAGAAATGTGGTAATGTCCACTACTCCATCTCCAGCTGGCTCTACTAACTATCCATTTTCTGGATATGCTTGGAGTGCAGATGTCGTGGGAACTGTGGGTGAGTCAGCTCTTGGTATAGATAAATACGTTGGTCCTGGATGGATAGACATGTCTGGTGTGAAGTACGAAGGCGATCCTGAGCCAGAAGATCCACAAGATGTACCGCTTACACTTTATCTGAATAACACTGGTGCAAGTACAAGCCACTATACGTCGCTTACGTATTCTACTGACCCGGGAGTGAACTATACTTCGTGTGCTGGAGGAATGGCTGTAGACAATATTACAGGTGCTTCACAAGCAGTACCAAACTGGACGGGAAACCTGCTTACTCTTTCCGGAGCAAACATAACTCGCACTGTCGGCTCAGTCTTTGTTCCGTATCAAGACACCCATTTCCGTGTAGATTGTTTTGATGCTGATGGCAACACTATGCATGCAGATACTTTTGTTTCTTGGCCACAAACAGATAAGACACTTGAGCTTTGTATAACAGATTCAACGGGACTACTTTCTCCTAGTTGTGGATCAGGAGGTACTGTTTCTCAAACATATCCTTATAATTCTACATATGCAAAATTAGCATGGAAATCAAATATTACCGGAGCAAACGGTCTTGTTGGTTGTGAAGCTGTTTCTGGTACTGGAACAACACAAGATTGGGATAACGGTGCTTTTCTTCAACCAAATCCTACAACAACCTATTCTACACCAAAGAGTTTCTATTTACTCGCTGGGTCCGTTTCAAGCACAACGACTTATCAGATGAAATGTGTTGATCCTGATAACCATATAGATGTATTTTCAAATACAGTTATTGCAATACGCGCGTCGCAAGATTTACATCCAGCATTAAACTTAGAAGGGAAGAAAACCGGAACAAGTAGTTTTGTGGGTGCTCATACATTCACAACAGCTATCCAGCTCCCACTGGGTGGAGGAAGTGTTGATTTACAATGGAATACCACAGACATATTTAGCATGTGTACTGTTTATTCTTCCAATAACACTTGGTCTGGTACAAGAAATCCGAGCGGCACAGAAGGACCTTTCGCCATAACAGGTAACACAATATTTCAAATAGACTGTCCTACAGGTACATCTGGCACAACTTCTGGTGGATATCTTACAGACAGGGTATATGTTAAAGTTATTGGAGATGATACTCCATGGCCACCTGGCCCATCTGGACCTAAAAAGCCGATATTTATAGAGTTTTAATCGTAAAATTATTATTATGAAAAAAGCATTATCTACAACCATACTTATTGCACTCGGATTATTTATCGGTTTTGGCGCAAAATACCTGCAAGCACAGTTTTCTACTGCACAGTCTGCACTTATAAATACAGGATCAAACTCACAAATAAAGGCAGGAGGTTTAGAGGTGGCAAAAAATACAAGTCAGTTTGTAACATTCGGACAATCGTATCTTTTTGGGGGTTCTACATATATCGGATCTTCTTCATTGGGCGGTCCATCTGCGGAGCTTCGAGTAAACGGCAATATGTATGTGAATAGTCTTTCTGGCACAGGCGAAAGAGGAGTCTGTGCAGATGGTAACGGTAAGCTTTTCTCTTGTTAGTAAATTATTATTAAAAATTTATCAAGTAATATTATCATTATTATGAAAAAAGAATTTATCCAAGCAGTAAAAGTTTTAACAGTAGCAATACTTGTTGGAGCGGGAACACTATTTGTTTCTGCGCAATCTACTGGTTCGTGGGCACCACCGCCATCTGGTTGTACAAACCCTTCTTCTTGTAATCCACAAGCTCCGCTAAATGTCAGCCCTATAAACCAAACAAAGTATGGAGGCCTAGCAGTGGCGGGATCTTCTGGTGTATTTATGTCTTGGAGAAATTCTTATCTTTTAGGTAATACATTTGTAGGTTTGGCTGCTGGTGGAACCGGTACAGGTTTGCCAAATATCACTTCTGATTTACGAATAAATGGCAACACATACGTCAGTACTTTGACTAACAGTGAAAGTAATCAAGTCTGTGCTGATAGTAGTGGTAAACTTGTATTGTGTCAGCAAACACCACCTGATCCTACTGCAACTCCACAGACACAAATATATACTATAGCAAATGGTGTACAGGTTACTTCCGGTTCGCTTGGAAATTCTTCACCAAATAATTTTACTCCACCTGTAAATGCGAAAAATATTGTAGTTAAGATGTGGGGTGCTGGAGGTGGAGGTGGAAATTATGCAGCTCCATCATATCCCAACGTTGATAATGGTAATATAAAAACTTGGAGTGCTTGGTATGCTGATGGTACTTCCTTCCCTTCAGGCGGCGGCGGTGGTGGTGGCGCATATGAGCAATTTTCTATACCAAACAATTCAGGTCCAATTTCTATCGTTGTTGGTAGCCCAGGAGCAGGTGGAAAAATTATACAAGACTTTCTGGCTGGTGCGGGTGGAGGAAATGCTAATTTCTATTTAGGTCAAAATGGAGCTGACGGAGGTAGCACGAGTGTTGGAAATAAAAGTGTTTCTGGTGGTGGTGGTGGTAGGGGTGGGGATTTACATTTTATAGCAACTCAACCCAATAGCAAGGTAAAATATTTATGTTACACATACACTTATGGTGGGATAATATCAAATTCTAGTCCATGTACAAGTGGTAGTAATGCTGGTATTGCAGGAGCCGGTATTGCAGGTCAAAGTGCTGGACTTTCTGGAAGTTCTGGTTCTATGATTAATGTTTATGGAAGTATACTTAATTCTTGTGTTATCTTTGGTCCTAGAGGTTCGGCAGGTCTTGGAGGTAGTGGAAATATATATGGAAAAGGCGGTATTGGTGGTGGGGGCGGGGGTTACACTAATACACAAGCTATTAAAAATAATGGAAAGAGCTCGCAACTTACTTCTGTAATTGTGGCTACGGGTAATAATCCTGGAGAAGATGGAGATGGTGGAGATGGTGGTAGTAGTGGAGGGACTACTGGAGGTGGCGGTAACACTGGAGGTGGCGGTAACACTGGAGGTGGCGGCGGAACAACCCCAGCCCCTTGCATAGGACAATTACCTTATTACTCAGGAGAAGATGGACAACCTGGACGTGTAGAAATAACTTGGGATGTGATACAGTAATAAAGCATAATCTAACAAAACCGCTTGCATGTGCCAAGCGGTTTTGTTTTATGGTAAGATGTTTGTATGTTCAACCAGCATTTTTTCAAAGTTATCACTATGTTTATAGTCATGATTATGCTTGGCATTGCGCTTCTTTTCGTCAGCGGTGAAGTGGAAAAATCTCCGACAGGTAAAACTCAGCAAAGCCAGCTGGACGCTGTGCAATAGTGTTTGACAAGGCTCTTTCATTCTGCTAATATATTCCCGCAAGGCTGTAGAAATGGGGTAGCGGATACGCACAAATCCTCACGAGGCGAAAACCGTATTTTGCGGTTTCATCTTTTTGTCGGCCTTTGGGTCGATTTTATTTTTACACATACATACATAGTTATGGCACTTAAAAAAGAAAAGAAAGTTGAATTGGTAAAAGAATTCGGCGAAGCAGTGAAGGGTGCAGAGTCTATAGTCTTTGTTGCTTTTAACAGACTGACAGTGAAGGACTCCAACACTTTGAGGCGCGAACTCCAAAAAGACAATGTGCTTTACAAGGTTACAAAGAAGACATTGCTAAAAAGAGCTCTGGATGCAAAGAAGATAGAAGGAGAGATGCCTGTGCTTGATGGCGAGATAGCTATAGCATACGCGGCGGACCTTTTGGCTCCTGCACGCGGGGTACAGTCTTTTGCTAAAGACCACAAAGACAGTTTGCGCATAGTCGGCGGAGTTTTCGAAGGAAAATACATGGATGCAACAAAAATGCTAGAGATAGCAAACATCCCTCCAAGAGAAGTCTTGCTTTCGCAGATTGCATACTTACTCAAATCTCCGATGCAGCGCTTGGCTATTGCAGTCGGCGAAGTAGCAAAAACAAAGTAGCTTTGTGTTCCCAATTCTAAATTGTTGATTATTAATTCTTAATTAAATTATTTATGGCAAAATTTGATTCATTTTTGACAGAGCTTGAAGGTGCTTCAGTGCTTGAGCTTAATGACCTAGTAAAGGCGATAGAAGAAAAGTTTGGTGTTTCTGCGGCAGCTGTGGCTGCTGCTCCTGCAGCTGGTGCTGCGGCGGGTGGCGCAGAAGAAAAGGACAGCTTTACAGTTGTGCTTGCGTCCGCAGGTGAAAGCAAGATAGGCGTTATGAAGGTGGTTAAAGAGGCTCTAGGTCTTGGCTTGAAAGAGGCAAAGGACCTTGTGGATGGCGCTCCGGCTACTTTGAAAGACGGTATGAAGAAAGCAGAAGCAGAAGATATAAAGAAGAAAATAGAAGAAGCTGGCGGAAAAGTAGAGCTAAAATAAGCTTGTTTTCCTAAGGCAGAAAAGAAGCCCGCCCGGCTGGCGTACGTCAGCCGGGCGGGCTTTGTTATTTCCCTAAAAATGCTAAAATACCCCCATGGTAGAGATACTTGGAAAACTTTTTGGCGGAGTGGCAAAAGTCAGGATCATGCGTCTTTTCTTACTAAATCCGGACCGTGGTTTTGAAGTCAAGGATGTGACGGCGCGCAGCCGCGTCTCTGGCGCAGCTGCGCGCAAAGAAGTAGCAGGCCTTGCATCCTTTGGTTTTATCAAACGCAAGTCTTTCATGAAAGAAATCTCAAATTCTCGTTCCAAAAAAGTTCGCGCAAAGAAAGTTTCTGGCTGGATGCTAAATCCAAATTTTGAATACCTTTCGCAAATGAAAAACTTCCTCATAGATGCAGACTTTATGAAAAGGGAAGACTTGGTAGACAGGTTTAAGCCGGCAGGCAAAGTGAAGCTCTTGCTCACATCCGGAGTTTTCCGCAAGGATGAAGAAAGCAGAGTAGACTTTTTACTGGTTGGCGACAATTTGAAACGCGGTTACCTAGAGCAGACGATAAAAAGCCTGGAAGCAGAGATCGGTAAAGAGCTTGCATACGCCGTTTTTACCACAGAGGACTTTATATATAGGCTCAACATGTATGACAAGCTGGTACGCGACATACTTGACTTTCCATACGACAAGGTTATAGACAATGGCCAGTTATCCACATACCTCTTAAAGAAATTCTAGAACTTGGTATAATTACTTTTGTAGCACTTTATAAGGTCGAACTTTTAAAGTCTTTATTAGTAAGGTTTTCAATAAGTATTATGTTGATACAAACATGGGGCGAAGTTTTCACTACGTCTCTTCAGGCACTGTGGGTAGGCTTTATAAGCTTCGTGCCAAATCTTATCATTGCGATCATCATCTTCATCATCGGATGGGTCATAGCTTCCGTTGTTGACAAGGCTATACGCCAAGTGATGAACGCTATCAAGATTGACCGCTTTTTCCAAAGTGCAGGTCTTGAACGTGTGTTTAACAAGGCGGGATGGAAGTTCTCTACTGGAGCGATCATTGGTGCGATCGTAAAGTGGTTTATAATTGTGCTTTTCCTTATCACCGCTCTTGATCTTTTGAAGCTTACGCAAGTAACACAGTTCCTGCGCGAAGTTGTGCTTAACTACTTGCCTCAGGTGATAGTGGCTGCGCTTATACTTATCGTGGCTACTGTGGTTGCGGACTTTGTTCGCAAGTTGGTAACAGGCTCAGCAAAGGCTGCAAACGTGCACTCTGCTCGCATGCTTGGTTCCATCTCTTACTACGCTATCTGGATATTTGCGCTTATCATCGCGCTTTCACAGCTTGGCGTAGCTCCACAGTTTATGCAAATTCTTTTCACTGGTATCATTGCAATGCTTGCCATCGCTGGCGGTCTTGCATTTGGTCTTGGCGGCAAGGAAGCAGCAGCTCGCGGTATAGAGAAAGTTCGCGGAGATATGTCTGCGACACGAGAGTAATCTCAAACGCACTTAGCACTAAAAAACACCCTTTCGGGTGTTTTTTAGTGCATGCTATAATATTTGCATGAAAAAAATTGTAATTGGGAATCTGAAAGCAAATCCGGCAAAATTTGCACAAGTGGAAGCGCTTTTCAAAAGCACAAGAAATGTTTCCAGCAAGATGCGGACAGTGGAAGCGCTGCTTGCTGCTCCGTCTATCTTTATTTCTGGTTTGAAAAAATATAAATCCATGCTTTCAGCGCAAGATATTTCTTTGCAAAGTGAGGGTGCGCATACAGGGGAAGTCACGGGTCTTATGCTTCGCGATGTAGGTGTGCGGTATGTCATTGTTGGACACTCTGAGAGGCGGGCAAAAGGCGAGACAAATGCCGATGTCTCCACAAAGATAAAGCAAGCATGGAAGTCGCATATAGTGCCGGTAGTATGTGTGGGTGAAGATGCCAGAGATGAAAAAGGTACATTTTGGCATGCTCTTGGTGCTCAAATTAGAGAAACTTTTGCTGGAGTTCAGAAATCTTGGCTGAAGGAGATAGTTATTGCTTACGAGCCAGTCTGGGCTATAAGTACAAGTGAGAACAGGAAGAATGTAATGCCTGAGGAAATACACGAAGCTGTTTTGTATATACGCAAAGTTTTGGCAGATATGTACGACCGCAAAGAGTCTGCAAAAGTCAGGGTGGTATATGGTGGTTCAGTAAATGCGAAAAATGTAGAAGATATTTTAGAGAAAGGCAATGTGTCTGGGCTTCTGGTCGGCAAAGCAAGTTTAAATGCGAAGGAGTTTGCAAAGATTTTGCAAATCGCAAACAAAATAAAATAGATATGAAGTATAAGACATTGAAGAGCATGAAAGGCTGGAAGGGCAAACGTGTCTTGGTGCGCGCGGATTTCAACGTGCCTGTTGATGCAAATGGAAAAATAAAAGACACATTTCGGATAGATGCAACACTGCCCACCCTTGAGTATTTGCGGAAAAAAGGTGCAAAAATAGTAGTTGTGTCGCATATGGGTACAGATGGGAAAGAGAGCTTGGCTGTTGTGCGCAAATATTTAAACAAGAAGTTCAAAATAGATTTTTCAAAAGAAGTTATTGGCGCGAGTGTTACAGAAAAAGTAGCAAAGATGAAAAATGGTGATGCGCTTTTGTTGGAAAATGTCCGCAGAGAAAAAGGTGAAATGGCAAATGACAAAAACTTTGCAAAAGCCCTGGCAAACTTGGCAGATGTGTATGTGAACGAAGCTTTTTCTGTTTCGCACAGAAAACACGCGTCTTTGGTTGGTGTGCCAAAGTTTCTGCCCGCCCTGCTTGGCTTGCAATGCGAGGCGGAAGTTTCCGAACTTTCCAAGGCATATGAAAAAGTACGGCATCCTTTTCTTTTCATCCTAGGCGGAGCAAAGTTTGATACGAAGCTGCCGCTGCTGAAACGCTTTATAGTAATCGCAGACCAAGTCTTTGTCGGTGGTGCGCTGGCACACAACTTTTTCAGGATAGAAGGATACGAGATAGGAAAGTCTTTGATAGACGAAGATGTAAAAGGCTTGGAAAAAATAGCAAAGAAGCCAAACTTGCTCTTGCCGGTAGACTTGCTGGTAGAAAATAAAAACAGCAAAAGAGAAATCGGGCTCGACGAAGTAAAGAAAGACGATACGATAGTAGACATGGGCCATATGAGTTTAGCTTTGCTTGAAACTTATGTAAAAAAAGCAAAAATGATAGTCTGGAACGGCCCGCTTGGCAAAGGAGAAAATATTGCTGCAACAAAAGCGTTGCTAAAAATGCTGGCGAGAAGCAAAGCGGTGCGTATAGTAGGCGGCGGGGATACAGTAGAGGTAATCTCAAGGCTGAAACTCATGGACAAAGTCGGCTTTGTTTCCACGGGGGGCGGAGCTACCATAGACTTCTTGGCAGACGGATCGTTACCGGCGCTTGAAATCCTGAAGAAATAAAATACAGATCTCGCCTAAAGGCGAGATTTTAGTTTGTCCGCATAGTTTTGCATTTCTTCAACAGAAGAATATTCTTTGGTTGGCCAGCCGTGAAGTGCGTCGTTAAGCTTGCGGGGCATAAGATGTATGTGGAAGTGAGGCACATCTTTGCCGACAACAGAAACTTGCACATAGTCGGCATCAAAGGCTTCTTTCATGGCAGGTATCATCCTCTTTACTTTCAGAAACATAGCAGAAAGAACTTGGTCGTCTACATCTTGCAGCCATTGGTATGGCTTTTTGGATATAAGCAACGTATGGCCAAAAGCTACAGGATGTATGTCCATTATTGCAATCATGTTTTCATCCTCGTAAGCTATAGCTGCCGGTATTTCGCGGTTTATTATTTTCTCAAAAATTGTTTTATTCATACCAATACATTGTATGATAGAATGTGTAAATTCGCACGTTATGAACGAACTTTCTACATATTCGCCAATTTTAGCAAAGCTTCTGGAGAGTAGAGGCATATATACTTTCAAAGAGGCAGAACATTTCCTAAACCCGTCTTTTGAGCGCGATTTGTCAGACCCTTTTTGTATGCACGACATGGAAAAAGCGGTGCTTCGCCTATATGACGCAATAGAATCCGGCGAGAAGATTGTAGTTTTTGCCGATTATGACTGCGACGGTATTCCTGGGGCGGTCATATTACACGACTTTTTCCAAAAAATCGGTTTCAAGAATTTTTTCGTTTACATACCAGACAGACATACCGAAGGTTATGGACTAAATATGGCTTCTATTCAAAAATTCAAGGATGACGGAGTAAAACTTATCATAACCATAGATCTAGGTACTTCAAATGTGGCGGAAGTAACAGAAGCACAGGCCGCGGGGATGGATGTGATAGTCACAGATCACCATTTGCCAAAGGAAGATTTGCCCCATGCCTACGCTATAGTCAACCCAAAACTTTCGGTAGAGTATAACGACACTATGCTTTGCGGATCAGGAGTAGTGTTCCGTTTGGTGCAGGCATTTTTACAAAAATACAGGCAGTACTACAAAGTACAAGACGGATGGGAGAAGTGGCTGCTGGATATGGCTGGACTGGCAACACTCTCTGACATGGTTCCGCTGGTGAAAGAAAACAGAGTTTTGTCCTACTACGGAATGCTAGTTTTGCGGAAAAGTCCTAGGCCTGGGCTGCAAAAGCTTCTGCGTATGATGAAAGTAGACCAGCGAACCATATCGGAAGACGATATAGGCTTTATGCTGACACCAAGGATAAATGCCGCGTCGCGCATGGACAACCCTATGCGAGCCTTTGAGCTTTTGGCTACGCGCGACGCGGCTGAGTCTGGCGCTTTGGCAGGACATTTATCTAAAATAAACGATGAAAGGAAGACCTTGGTCGCGACAATAATGCGTGAAGCCCACACAACACTAAAAGAAAGAGAAGAAAAAGAGCTTATAGTTATAGGTAATCCAAAGTGGCGGGTAGGCGTACTTGGTCTTGTGGCGGCGCGGGTTATGGAAGAATATAAAAAGCCAGTATTTGTCTGGGGTTTGGAAGGCTCGGAGACTATAAAGGGTTCTTGCCGATCAGATGGTACTGTAAACCTAGTTTCTCTTATGTCTCATATAGAAAATCAAACATTTTTGGAATTTGGCGGACATGAACTGGCTGGCGGTTTCGCTGTAAGCCACGAAAGAGTTCATTTTTTAGAGGAAAAGCTTATTGCCAGCTATAAGGATTTGCGCAAAGAAAGTGATGAAAACCTTGAAAAACAAGGATATTTTGATATGAAGCTGACCATAGATGATGTAAATATGAAAAATTACAGAGATATTGCTAGACTAGCACCTTTTGGTACTGGCAATCCAAAACCTGTATTTCTTTTTGAAAATATCGTGATCCAAAGCGCCAAAGAGTTTGGTAAGGAAGGCAATCATTTGGAGCTTTGCTTTGAGAATAATTCCGGAAAACCCTTGCGAGCTATAGCTTTTTTCAAGACACGAGCTTCATATACCAAAGTTTTGGAGAAAGGTGTGTCCATAAATCTTTTTGGTTCTTTTGAGCTTTCAAATTTTGCAGGCAGAGAGGAACTTCGTTTGCGCATAGAAAACATAGTTTAAATCTCAATACACTTGACTTTTTCCTAAAAATAGGTTAGACTGTTGGAAATCTTAAAAAATACATATATAAATGAGAAAAACAGCTATTACTATGCTGGCGGTTGTAGCGCTATCGCTCCCGCTTACGAACAATGCCCAAACAGTAACAGTTACTGGAACC
This sequence comes from Minisyncoccia bacterium, assembly GCA_039809265.1. Taxonomy (GTDB): domain Bacteria; phylum Patescibacteriota; class Minisyncoccia; order Phycocordibacterales; family UBA9973; genus JBDHUR01. The sequence goes on along the minus strand of JBDHUR010000001.1, from coordinate 6,492 downwards.
ATGGTTAACGGTCAAAGCACCAATACAGCTTGTGTTTCCAATGTAGCATCTGGTGTTCCAATTGAAATTATGCTACAAACAAGCGGATTTGATCCGAATTGCACAACTGCATTTACGGTAACAAGACCTGACGGACAAATTTTTACGAAGTTTACGAATTATAACGGTAATGTTGTATTAAATGTAGGTTCGGTAAGCAGGTATGATTCGTATGATTTAACTGGTACTTATAATATTGATGTTGCTTACGGATGTGGTACACTCCAAAGCCATATGACTTTGGTGCCGGTAGAATTCTTTTTTGGATCGGGTGTTGCCTCTAAAATGGCAATAAATACACCAACACCAACAGCGGATGGTTCTGCTTATGCAGAAATAGAACTTTTTCCACAGTTTGCTAATTTAGATTTTACAGCTGAATGGTATAAAAATGGTATTTTGGTTACTACAGGTGGTTCAATTCAGACATTTACTCCAGTAAATTCAGTAACAATAACTGATGCTGGTGGTTGTGTGGAGACATTTCAGACATCAGTAAATCCAACTGGCATACCCGTAGCACCGCTTTTGAGTAAAAGTGGTTCTGTGCATCCTTTAACTATGGTCAAAGTCACAAACAGGATAACTTCTCCCACGGTGGTAGGATACAAACTGCAATTCAAGCGTGGAGCTGTGTGGCAGGATATTGCTACAATGATACCTTCCGGTTTGCCTCTTATTTTACCTGGAATTTATAGAGTAAAGGCCCAAAATGCAATGGGTGGATTATCTTATTCTGCAAATATCACAGTTAAAGGTTTTTGGCTTATAACCAATGACCCATTAGATAATACATCTTTTGCAGTACAAACTAGGATTGGTGCAAATGTTGTTGAAAAAGAGATAAGTTCGGTAGAACTTTATAATCTTTCTGGACAAAGGGTATTCGTGTCATCGACAATGTTGCAGGATTACAAGAGTTTACATCTACCATCGGCCGTATATGTACTACATACTTTGTATAAAGATGGTACTGTATCTATAAACAAGATTGCTCTTGAATAGTTGTAAAATTATTTTTTTCATAGGGTTGGTTTAGATTACACCTCGCTTCAAGTAAGCGAGGTGTTTTTGTGTGTTTTCCACAGCTATTTTATTTTTTGCTTGGTATAATTCTCGGAAGCTAGTGCATTGTATTTTTTTATTAGTTATTATAATTTTTTTATTAGTTATTATGAAAAATAAATTTCTCGTTATCGCCGGAGTACTTGCAGTCATCCTTGTGGTGGTAAATGTATTTGCTTCCGGTACGTTGAGTGGGATAGGAGCTGGCTCACAGCAGGCTGCTACACTTTCTGCTCTTCCAAATCCTATAAAATATTGGCAGTTTGAGTCATCTTCAACTCCAAATAATGCGACTTATGGAACAGATAAGTTTTCTACAGTCAAAGGTTCCGGACAGTCTGTTATAGATTGGGTAAACAATACTGGTTGTGGGCGTGGCTCCTCAAACCAAGGTTGTGGAAAAATAACCTTTAATAGTCTGCCAGACGGAAACTCAATAAGTTCTTTCTCCTCTCCCAACTTAACCATAGAGCTTTTATTTAAATCTAGTGATAGAGGAGACAACTTTAATTTTTTTAGAAATAGTAGTGATGGTGGGTATGGTGGTATAGTATTTGAAACTGTTGCCAGTCCAAATATGGCATCTGTTCCTAATGCTATTTTCTCTGTAAATGGTAATGATCTTGTTGTGCCTCTTGACGGAATAAACGGCAAGGATTGGTCTAACATTATTGGTGATAATAAGTGGCATCACTATGCTTTTGTGTTTAGTTCCACAAATCAATATAAAGCTATATATATAGATGGCCAATTGATTGGCTCAAGAACTGATTCAGGAACAGGTAGTTTCTCTCATTCTGGTAATTTTTTCTACACAGGTGGAAACTATGCTCCTTATAGAATGCCAAATGGTTTAATAGATGAGTTTGCAATAACAACAGTAAAAATGGACCCAGCCTGGATTTATCAGCACTATTTGGACACTATAGTAAATGGTGGCTCATATTCATTCTCTAGTACCACAGCTCCTGTAGTACCAAATCCTCTGCCCACAACTACAAGTTACGATCCTATGCAATTTCCTCCAAACTATAATGGTGGTTCTCCAACAAATGCTTCTGGTCAGCCAGAAGTTATAGATCAACTACGAGCTTTTCCAACTCCTCGTTTTGGCTCAAACACAATGCCGAGAAATTTCCCTTGGTTTAACTATAAATTTGTTTCTGGGTGGGCAACTTCTGGAACAAGTCATACATCAACAACCGGCTCAAATAGTGGGCCTTTGCGTGGACAATTGTTGCAAAAAGAACTCGCTTCTTCCTATAACTATATGTATAACTTGCCATTAGGTAATGGTACTCGTGATTGTTATGCAAAAATGCTTGTAAAATTAGCAAACGATAATCCTACTGTTCCTATCGGAACAGTAACATATAGACCACAGCCTTCTTCGGAAGATTTGTGGATGAATCAAAATTTAGCAAATGAATACTATCTTCAGAATAGCTCAGGCAGTTTCTTGAATGTTGGATTAGCTTATAATTCTAATGCACCTTCTGGTAAATATTGGAGACCAACATATGATCCTACGGGCTCTAGTACTGTTTCTGCATATCAGCAAACTGGTTTAGACAAGCGTTATTTAATTCAATCATCTTCCTTGAATACAATATCAGACCCAAATTCTCAAGGAGGTGGGTGTGACCCAGCAAGTAATTCCTTTAATACCGTTGGATTAAATCGCCCAATAGCCTTATTGAATGAAAATGGCGAAGATTCGTTTTTAGTTCCATCAGCTTGGAGAACAAATAGCTCTAGTTCATTCGCAGCACAAGATCCTGTTGTGACTTCTCAAAAGAATTCCTACACAGGTACATTAGCGGGGGCATCAAGTACATCAAGTGGCTCTACTTGGACATATGGACAGTTTGTAGGTGAAATGTTTAAAAAAGCTATTGGTACCGCGTATAGAGATAAGATATTGTCTCCAAAATTGACAGTAAATGGTAATACAATCATAGACGCAAATACTAAATATACAGAATATGGACTAGATGGATTTCAAGAATATCGCTATGAATGGGGGCAAGTTCGTGGATTAAATACACTGAAGGATAGCAATGGTTCATACTATTCAACACCAGATTTTTATCCGAGGTACCCTGACCGCTGGTTTGGAATAAATAATGCTAATCATGGTCTGATGTGGCTTGATAATGCTAGAGCATATGAAATAAGCAAAGGAGACCAATTTTTCTCACCTTACGTATCTCCAGGATGGGAATACGATCAGACACCACAAAATGATATTCGTCCAGCACAATGGCTTGGTTTAATGAAAATCTTGGGTGGCATGGGTGCAAAGTTTTACTACACAGCTTTCTTTGATGTTGATTCACAAAATCGCAGAACTGATCCACGTACTTATATTTGGGAATATGCAGTTCCTTCGTATGCTCAGGCTACAATGAGTAAATGGGGTAGCTATAATTCTTCTACTCAAGTTGTAAATACTGCATCAAATCGTTACTATAATCAAACACAACCTACAACTACAGATAGCCTATTCCTTGCAACGGGAGATATACAGGTACCAACGGTGGCTCGAAAGTCCGGATCTCAATATCTGATTGCAACTGCTTGGGAGCAAAATCATAATATGACTTTGCCTGCAAATCGAAAGGCAAAGAATGTAACTGTAAACATAGACGGAGACAGCCTTACTTTTGAAACAAGAGTACAGGGAAGTACTTATGTATATGACAAATCTAACACTTCTGCTCCCGTATTCTACCAGCTAGACGGCTGGCATGAATACAATGGTCCATGGTACTGGTCTAGCGACTCCTACATAGAAGCAGAGAACTTTGACTCTGGTTCTACAGCTAGGAAGACGGAAGGTGCAGGTGTAGCTACAAAGAACTTCACTCCTGGTAATTACGACACTTATGTGGCTCCTGCTTCCGGCAACTTGACTTACAAGTTCCAGAGCCGTGATGCTTCTGGTTCAGGTACAAGCCCTACGCTTTATATGTGGTACAGAGCACGATCTGCGAATGGTTCAGCGGCTACAGCTTCTGTGAAGGTGGACTCTGGTTCAGCAGTTGCACTCTCTACATCTTCTTCTACATACGGATGGTGTAACAAAAATTCAGCAGGACAAGTTATATCTTTCCCAGGTGTTTCTAGAAACACAGACCACACTCTTACATTTACTGGAGCAAATGCAAACTTCTACTTTGATCAGTTCGTTATTACAACTAATCCGAGTCTTGGATTGGGTAATTGTACAGGCGGGGGTGGTACTTCAGATACAGTATCTCCAACTATCAGTATTACTTCACCTGCTACAACTGGAACACCAAATACATACGCAACATCTACAAGCCCTATAACTATTTCTGGTTCAGCTTCGGATAATGTGGGTGTATCGCAAATAACTTGGAATAACAATACAACAGGTCAATCTGGAACAGCTACAGGAACGACATCTTGGACAGTCGGTTCTCCAAACATAGTCTTGCAGTCTGGTGTGAATACTGTAGTCTTTACTGCATTTGATGCAGCTGGAAATAGCACAAGCGTAACAGCAACTATAACTTATACCCCTGCAGACACTACAGCTCCAAGCGTGGCTATAGCTACTCCGGTAGCATCTGGCGGTACATATACTGAAAGTACAACTTCAAATACTCTGACAACTTTAGCTGGTACGGCTTCAGATAATGTGGGGGTAACAACTGTAACATGGAGTAACTCATTAGGTGGAAGTGGAACAGCTACGGGCACAACATCTTGGACAGTGCCAAGTTTAACACTTGCAAACGGTGTGAATGTAATTACTGTTACAGCAAAAGATGCAGCAAACAATATAAAGACGGCATCTATAACTGTAAACAACGACTCTCAGGCTCCTACTGTCTCTATGACAGCACCGGCAAACGGAGCGACAATAAGCACAAGTACTGTGACTTTGACAGCCAGTGCTACTGACAACAAAGCTATAAGCTATGTTGAATTCTACCGAGGTACAAATACTTTGGTTGGGACAGTACAGCAAGGTGGGACAGGCAACTCTGGCAATAACTACTCGTTTACATGGACACCAAGTGCAAATGGAAGTACAGCACTCTATGCAAAAGCTTACGACACTTCCGGTAACATGACTCAGTCATCTTCTGTAACAGTCACCATATCAGTATCTACTCCAGATACTATAGCTCCTGATGTAACCATGGTTAATCCTTCTGCTGGCGCAGCTGTAAGTGGAAGCTCTGTTACTCTTGGGGCAGTAGCTTCAGATAATGTAGGAGTATCACAAGTAGCATTTTATGTAGATGGTACAGCTATCTCTGGTGCAGTAGATACTACTGGCAATAATCCAAATACAAACAACACTGGTATAGTAGGTCAGTTATATGAGGTCGTGTGGGATACTACATCTGTATCAAACGGCACTCATACTTTGACTGCTGTGGCAAAAGATGCAGCCAATAACTCTACAACATCATCATCTGTTTCTGTAACTGTAGCCAATGGATCTGTAGATTTGGTGGTTACAAACATAACTACAACCCCAACTTCTCCTACCGTTGGATCAAATGTAAAATTTATTGCCACAGTAAAAAATCAAGGAACAATTGCTTCTCCTGCAAACACTATAATGGGTGTAGTGTTTAGTGTAGATGGAGTTTCTACTTCATGTACAGACAGTCATACTTCTTCTATCCCAGCAGGAAGCACTGTTACCTTGACTGCAGGTAACACTTCTTCCGCAACAAATAATTGGTGTAACAATACTCTATCTGGGGGACAAGTTTCTCCAAATTGGGTAGCAACAGTTGGTACTCACACAATAGAAGCTCTTGTGGATGATATAAATCGCATAGCAGAGTCTAATGAAACAAATAATACTTATTCCAAGCCTATCACTATTGCTGGGGCAACCGATACCACTTCTCCAAATTTGCTAACAATCACATCGCCATTGTCTACTAATAAAAATGCTAGCCATAGTACATCTATAAATCCTATTGTATTTTCTGGTACAGCTAGAGATAATATTGGTGTTGCACAGATAACTTGGGCAAATAATAAGGGCGGCTCTGGTTCTATCGCAATGACTCCTTCTCCAAATACTATTGTGTCGTGGACACTTCCTGGAATAAATCTTGTTTCTGGATCAAACATTATTACGATAAAGGCGGTTGATGCAGCTGGTAATGCTAAGACCCTTAAGATAACGGTAAATTATACAGCTTCTGTCGTAGATACTATTGCCCCAACACTTGCCATAACTACTCCAACATCAAGCGCTACATATACCACAACTAGTGCCACACTTGCAACTTTATCTGGTACATCTTCAGATAGTTCTGGCATACAGAGTGTTACATGGAGTAATAACCGTGGTGGTTCTGGAACAGCAAATGGCACTACTTCATGGTC